>JAKONR010000042.1 GCA_022701825.1 Hymenobacteraceae bacterium
AATAGCGACTTGCAGCGCTACCCGTTGCAGCGCAATATTTATTTGATTAACCGCGAGGCGCGCACCGGACTTGGCTCGGGATTTGCCTCTTTTGTGGCCGGGCAGAAAGGGCAGCTTATTTTCTATAAGTCAGGCCTGTTGCCCGCCAAAATGCAGGCGCGCATTATTACCACCTCTAAAGGCGATTGAACTACTAAGCTGGCTTTCGCGTAGTTCACCTGTTGTTTATCATTCACCCTGATTCTTCTTTTTTTCTTTCGCTTATGAGTTTCAAGCCCTGGAAATCGCTGTTGCTGACCGCCGTAACGCTGGGGGCCGCTGCTACAGCTGCCACCGCCCAAGACATCGCCGCCGCCCAAAAAGCCATCGAGCTGGAGCGCTATAACGAAGCGAAGGGCATGTTGCGCAACGCCAGCACGCCGGAAGCTAACTTCGAAATGGGCCGCCTCTACCAGATGCGCGACCTGGACGATTCGGCGGCTATTTACTTCAACAAAGCGGCCGGCCCTACGCCCTTCGGGCAGGTAGCCGCCGGCCGCGCCGCCCTGGTAAAAGGCCAGGAAGACGCCGCCGCTACTTCGTTTGACGCGGCCGCCAAAGCCACTAAGAACAAGGATGCCAAGGTGCTGACGATGATTGCGCAGGCTTACGGCGAAGCCGACAAGCTGAAAAATACCGACAAGGCGCTGACCTACGTGAACGCCGCCCAAACGGCGAACAAAGGCAAGGACGAGCCCGCCCTGATGGTAGCGCGCGGCGATGTATACCTCAAAAACGACAACGGCGGCGGTGAGGCTATGACCAGCTTCGACCGTGCCACGATGGCCAACCCCAGCTACACCCAGGCTTACTACAAGAAGGGTGAACTGAACGTGCGCAGCCGCAACGCCAAGGAGGCTATTACGAACCTCGAAAAGGCCATTGAGCTGGAGCCCAAGTACGCGCCGGCCTACAAAGAGTTGGCCGAGATGTACTTCTACGCCCAGCAATACGATAAGGCGCTCAGCACCTTTGAAAAGTTTCGCCAGGTAGCCGAGCCTTCGACCAACACGCAGGCCGAGTACGCCTCATTCCTGTATCTGACCAAGAAGTTTCCCGAAGCCCTGACGGAAGTGAACGCGGTGTTGGCTAAAGAGCCCAACAACGTGACCATGAACCGCCTGAAGGCCTATACGCTGTACGAAACCAACGATTACCCTGGTGCTGCTACGGCGATGGAAACCTACCTGCGCACCGCCCCGGCCGAGAAAATCATCGCCGACGACTACGCGTACCAGAGCCGGATTCTGAGCAAAAACAACAAAGCTCAAGAAGCATTGGCGGCCATCAATAAGGCCATCGAAACGGCCCCGGCCAGCAAAAAGGCTGACTTCGAGGCTGAAAAAACCAAGCTTCAGATAATCAACAAAGATTACTCTGGCGCGCTTGGTGCCTTGAAGGAGAAGGCCCGGACTGGCGACCTAGCCGACCAGTACCGGTTGGCTGCTGCCTATGCTTCGGCTAAGCAGTATGCGCAAGCTGACAGCGTGTTTGGCATCATTAATACGGCTAAGCCCGACTACGTGCCGGCTTACATCGCTCGCGCTAAGGTCAACGGAGCCCTCGACCCCGATAGCAAAAAAGGTCTGGCCAAGCCTTACTACGAGAAATACGCTGAGCTTGGTAGCGCTGACCCTGCCAAGTACAAAGCTGGTTTAGTGGAGTCTTACGATTATCTGGGCGCTTACTACGCACAGAAGAATGATAAAGCTTCTTCGAAAGCCAACTTTGAAAAAGCGATAGCCATCGACCCGACCGACGCATCTGCTATTGACGCACTCAAGATTCTGAACGGCACTTCGACCCCGGCCAAAAAGCCGGCCGCTAAGCCTGCTCCTAAAAAAAAGTAAGTGCTAGCCGCTTAAAGCCAAAAGCCCCGCTACATAGCTTGTAGCGGGGCTTTTTTGGTTTATTGGCTTTCGCTCCAGCTTTTCCACTTAGCTAGCGCGGTGGCAAAATCCTCGGGCAATTCAGCTTCGAAAAACATGCGCTCGCCGGTGCGCGGGTGCACGAAGCCCAGCGAGCGGGCGTGTAGCGCCTGCCGGGGCAGCGTGGCAAACACGCCTTCGACAAAGGTCTTGTACGCACCTGTATTCTGGCCCGAGCGGATGCGGTCGCCGCCGTAAGTGGCATCCGAAAAGAGCGGGTGGCCGATGAACTGCATGTGCGCCCGAATCTGGTGGGTACGGCCGGTTTCGAGGCGGCACTCTAGCAGCGTCACGGGGCCGTAGCGCTCGAGCACGCGGTAGTGCGTCACGGCGTGCTTGCCCTGGTCGCCATCGGGGTACACGGCCTGCACTTTGCGGTCGCGCAGGCTGCGGCCGATGTGGCCGCGCACGGTGCCCTGGTCGTCGTCAAACTTGCCCCAGGCTAAGGCCAGGTAGCTGCGCTCGATGGTATGGTAAAAAAACTGCTGTGACAGGTGCGTCATAGCGGCCTCGGTCTTGCCGATGACAAGTAATCCCGACGTGTCTTTGTCGATGCGGTGCACTAGGCCGGGGCGGATTTCGCCGTTGCGGCCGGTGGGCAGGTTGGCGAGGTGGTAGGCCAGGCCATTCACGAGCGTGCCCTCCCAGTTGCCAAAGGCGGGGTGCACGACCATGCCGGCGGGCTTGTTCACGATAAGCAATTCGGCATCCTCATAGCGAATGTCGAGGTCCATCTGTTCGGGCTCGACCTTGCCGGTGCGCGGCGGCTCGGGCAGCGTGATGGTGATGGTATCGGCGGGCCGGATACGGTAGCTGGCCTTGGTGGGCCGGCCGTTTACCTGCACCGCTTCGGTCTCAATGGCGGCCTGAATCTTGGTGCGCGAGGCGTTGGCCAGCCGGTTCAGCAAAAACTTGTCGATGCGCAGCAGCTCCTGCCCCCTATCGACTACGATGCGGTGGTGCTCGTACAGCTCGTCGCCTTCGCCGGTTTCGTCCTCGTCGGGGTCTGGGGCGGTATCGGGAAGCATAGTGTTATAAATTAAGATTTTAGGCTAAAACGCCTGTCATTGCTTCGCTAAGCTCGCAATGACAGGCGTTTTAGCTTTACATCAATGGCTAGCTTTTCTGCTGCAACAGCTTCGCAATCAGACCCGTCCAGCCCGTCTGGTGGCTAGCGCCGAGGCCGTGGCCATCGTCGCCGTGGAAGTACTCGTGGAAGAGGATATTGTCGCGGAAATGCGGGTCAGTTTGCAGCAGCTTACTATCGCCGAAGGCGGGGCGGTGACCATTTTCGTCTTTCAGCAGCAACTTGTTGAGGCGGCCGGCCAGGGCGTCGGCTATCTCGTTCAGGGTCATTAGCTTGCCCGAGCCGGTCGGGTATTCGACCTTGAAGGAATCACCGTAGTAGGCATAAAAGCGCTGCAACGACTCCACAATCAAGTAGTTAATCGGGAACCACACCGGGCCGCGCCAGTTGCTGTTGCCGCCGAACATCGAGGAGTCGGACTCGCCGGGGATGTATTGCACCACAAAGTCGGTTTTGCCGGCGCGGTACACGTAGGGGTGCTCGTCGTGGTAGCGCGACAAGGCGCGAATGCCGTACTCCGACAAGAACTCGCTCTCGTCGAGCATCCGGCGCAGCAGGGCCTTGAGGCGGCTGCGGCGCAACAGGCTCAGAAGGTGGCGGGCACCCTTGCCGGGCTCCTGCCAGCGCGATACCAGCGGCGCGAGGTGCGGCCGGTTGGTAACCAGCCACCACGCCCGGCGGGCAAACAACGGCATGGCATCCAGCAGCTCATCATCGATAATCTCGACCGCGAACAGCGGAATCAACCCCACAATGGAGCGCACCTTGAGCTTGGTCCGCACGTTGTCGGGCGTGTGCAGCACGTCGTAGTAAAACTGGTCTTCGTCGTCCCAGAGGTTGAATTTGCCATCGCCGCCGCGCGTCATGGCCTCCGCGATGTAGAGGAAGTGCTCGAAGAACTTGCCCGCCATCTCCTGGTACACCGGGTTTTGCTTGGCCAGCTCCAGCGCCATCCGCATGAGGTTGAGGGCGTACATGGCCATCCAGCTCGTGCCGTCGCTCTGCTCGATGTGGCCGCCCGTGGGCAGCGGTGCCGAGCGGTCAAACACCCCAATGTTATCCAGGCCCAAAAAGCCGCCCTCGAAGATGTTGCGTTCGTTGCGATCCTTGCGGTTGACCCACCATGTGAAGTTGAGCACCAGCTTGTGGAACACGCGCTCCAGGAAGTCGAGGTCGCCCTTGCCGTCGCGGCGCTTTTTATCCATCTGGTACACGCGCCAAGTGGCCCAGGCATGCACCGGCGGGTTCACGTCCGAGAAATTCCACTCGTAGGCCGGGAGTTGGCCGTTGGGGTGCAGGTAGCGGTCCTTGGTGAGCAGGCGCAGCTGGTTTTTGGCGAATTCCGAGTCCACCATCGCCAGCGGAATGCAATGGAAGGCCAAATCCCAGGCCGCGTACCAGGGGTACTCCCACTTGTCGGGCATCGAAATGAGGTCGGCGTTGTGCAGGTGCCGCCAGTTGGCGTTGCGATTCTGGCGGCGCTGAGCCGAGGGCGGCGGCATGGCGGGGTCGCCGTCGAGCCACTGCGTCACGTCGTAGTAGTAGTACTGCTTGCTCCACAGCATCCCCGCGAAAGCCTGGCGCTGCACGTTGCGCGCGTCGGGGTTGGCGAGCGGGGCCTGCACACAGTCGTAAAACTCATCGGCCTCGCGCTGACGGTCGGCCATCTGCTGGTCAAACTCGGCGAAGGGCTCGGCCAGCTCGGCGCGGCCCAGGCGCACGCGCACGGTGCGCGACTGCCCGGCCGGCACGCTCAAGTCGTACTGAGCGGCCATTTTGGTGCCGCGCTGCTGCGGGTTGATGGCGTGCGTGCGGCCCTCCACCACGTAGTCGTTGATGCCGTCTTTGAAGTACAGCCCCTCGCCCGGCAGGCCGTAAAGGCGCGGGCCGTTGCTGTCGTTTTCGCAGAAGAGCAGCGGCGCATCTACGTCCGAGTAGAAGTAGTAGCGGCCGATATCGCGGTGCTCGACTTCTACCTTACCAGGAGCCACCTGCGTTAGCGTGGGCCGGTAGTCGTCGTAGCCCCAGCCCCAGGTGTTGCGAAACCAGAGTTGCGGCAGCACTTGCACGTTGGCCTTGCGACCGCTGCGGTTATGCACGGTTATTTGCAGCAGCAAGTCTTCGGGTCCGGCTTTGGCGTATTCGATGAACACGTCGAAATAGCGGTTGTCATCGAAAATACCGGTGTCCAGCAGCTCGTACTCCGGCTCCAGGCGGGTGCGCTTGGCGTTCTGCTTCACCAGTTTGCCGTACGGGAACTTACGCTGCGGGTACTTGTACAGCATTTTCTGGTACGAGTGCGTGGGCGTGCTGTCGAGGTAGTAGTACAGCTCTTTCACGTCTTCGCCGTGGTTGCCCTGGCCATTGGTCAGGCCAAA
>JAKONR010000055.1 GCA_022701825.1 Hymenobacteraceae bacterium
CAAGGGCCTCGTGAGCCGCCAGATGAAGTGGTACCTCAAGTACTACAAATGGGTGAAGGTGATGAAAGATACCTCGCTCGGCCTCACCGACTTCCGCATCGAAGACGAGCACGGCGAGCAGATAGAGCTGCACTCGGCCGCCGCCGCAATGGCGCGAGCACAGGACCGCGAAGTAGTCGAAATCACCGCAGATTAGAACGGATTAAACGGATTTCGCAGATACGCCTGCTAAAGCAGGCTGACTAAGATAGACTAGTTTTTTGCAGCGATACGATTTGAAACAAAGAAAGCCGCCCAATAGGGCGGCTTTCTTTGTCTAACAGATAGTCAGCCTGCTTTAGCAAGCGTATCTGCGAAATCCGTTTAATCCGTTCTAATCTGCGGTCAGAATTTGAGGCCCAGGTCAAGCGAGAAGATGCTGTTTTTAATATTCACGCTGTCGAAATTGCGCGTTTTTTCAAAGTACCGGTCAGTATCAATCAGGCCGTGGTGGTAGCTGAGGCCAGCCAGGAATTTGGTGCTTTGACCAAGCTGGTACTCTGCGCCTACGGCGCCGATGATGTTGGCATCGACATCGAATACGTGGCTGCCGGCCGTCGATTCGCTGTTACCATTAAACGGGTCGATGTAGTTTTTCTGGCCGTTGATGCGCGTTTGCACGGGGATAGCCAGTGAACCGCCCACCTGGAAGTAAATGCGGGTGTCAGGGGCTACTTCATTGGTGAAAAGCTTGACAGTCAGTGGTACTTCCAGGTACTGCATGGCTATTTTTTGCTCTACCCGTCCGGGCTGCCCCCCCCCAGTACCAACAGCTCCGGTTTGCTCGATATAGCTGATGGTGCCGCCTTTACCCGTCAGGAATAAGCCGGTGTTAAAAGCGTAGTTCTCGCCGAAGAAGTAATCCATGAAAATGCCGCCGCCGAAGCTGAACTTCGAGCTTTCGGATGAAAAGCTAGTGGCCGACGGCGAATCGGTGCGCAGATACGAGATGCTGGGCGATACTTTGAGGCCGATTTCGACCTGCGCGAAAGCGGCGGGAGCTAGCGCCAAAGCGGCTACGGTGAGGAGTGCTTTTTTCATAAAGTGAAAATGAAACGGCTATGGAACGATTAACGGTATAGCACGACGTTGGAAAAGTGTAATTTTGCGCAAAAGTAAGTCGACCGTGAAAATATCTGTTTACTACCCCGCGCTGGCCTTGGGGCTGGCCGGACTGCTGGCCGGCTGCCAGCCGCAAGACAAAGCCGGCTGCCGCCCCGACCCCGCCGCCAGTGCCCCCGCTGCCCCCATACGGCTGGAACGCCTGGAGCGGCCATTCTTTCAGATTAAAAATGCGGCCGAAGGGTTGCAATTCATGCAGGCGCACCCGGCCGTGGCGCGCTACTACTTGCAGGTGGGGCAGGCCCCGTCGCCACAGGCGCTGGCCGGCAGCCTGGCGCAGCTCGCCACCACTCCCGAATTGCAGAAGCTGGGGCGCGAAACGGAAGCCGCTTTCCCCGACTCGGCCGCCCTGCGCCGTAGTTTGGGCACGATGTTCGGGAAGGTGAAATACTACTTCCCCGCTTTCAAGACCCCGCCCGTCACGGCCACTTACGTGAGCGGGCTGCTGGGTAAGGATATCTTCGTCAATGACAGTCTTTTGGTTTTGAGCCTGGACTGGTTCGCCGGGCCAAAGGCTAGCTACCGGCCCGACCTACCGGGCTACATGCTGCGCCGCTACCGCCCCGAAAACCTGCTGCCCACGCTGGCCACCGCCGTGGCCGGCAAGTACGTGCCCCGCCGCCCCACGGTAGCCCCCTCGGTGCTCGATGAGATGATAAGCCAGGGCAAGCGCCTGTATTTTGCGGGGCGGATGCTACCCTGCACGCCCGATTCGCTCCTCATGGGCTACACCCGCAAGGAGCTGGTCGGCCTCGAAGCCAACGAAGCTAAGGTGTGGGGGCACTTCCTCGAAAAGAATATTTTGTACGCCACCACGCCGTTTCTCATTCAGAAATACGTGGCCGAGCGCCCCAACGTGCCCGAAATCGACGCTACCTGCCCCGGCCGCGTGGGCCAGTGGATGGGCCTGCAAATCATCCGCAAGTACATGGCCGAGCACGCCGACGTATCGCTGGCTCAGCTCATGGCCGAGAAAAACTCACAGCGCATTTTGGACCAGTCGCATTATCGACCCAAAAAGCAATGAGAGAAGGAGTGAGGAGTGAATGAGTGAATACCTTTTTCCTTCACTCATTCATCCCTCACTCCTTCTCTCATTATCCACATGCACCTCGCCGTTTTCAGCCAGTACCACACCAGCCCCGACTGCCCAGCTACGAGCCGGCACTACACGCTGCTGGCCGAGATTGCGAAGCACCACCGCGTGACGCTGCTGACCACGCCCGCCTGGCGCAGTCAGCAGCTCACGCACGAGTTTACCTGGGTGCCGCCGGGCGTGGAGCTACTGGAGGCGAATATTCCCTACGACAACAAGATGGGGCCGGCGCGGCGGGCGCTGGCTTTTGCGCAGTACGCCGCGTGGGCGGTGCGCGCGGGGCGCAAAATCGACCGGCCCGACGTGGTGTGGGGCATCAGCACGCCGCTCACGGCGGCCTGGGCGGCGGCGCGGGTGGCCCGGCACTGGCGGGTGCCGTGGGTGTTTGAGGTGCAGGATTTGTGGCCCGCCTTCCCGGTGGCGATGGGCGCGGTGCCCACGGCACTGGTCCGGCAGCAGCTGTTTGCGCTGGAAAAGCGGCTGTATGAAAGCGCGGCGCACATCGTACCGCTCTCGCCCGACATGAGCCACTACGTAACCGATTTGGGCATTCCGGCCGCTAAAATCACGACCCTGCTCAACGGCACCGACCTCGACCTAGCGGCTCGCGCCACGCCGGCCGCCGTGGCCGCCCTGCGCCGCGCGCAGCAGCTGGAAAACCAAAAAGTAGTGCTCTACGCCGGCACCTTCGGCCGGGCCAACGACATACCCACCGTGGTAGCCGCCGCCGAAGCCCTGGTAGCCGCCGACCCGGCCGTAACCTGGCTTTTCCTGGGCCACGGCTACTACGCGCCGCTGGTGGCAGCGGCGGCGGCGCGCTGGCCGGGGCGCATCCGGCTGGTGGGCGGGCAGCCGCGCCACGCGGTTTTCAGCTGGTTTGCGCTGGCTGATGTGGCCGTGGTGCCGTTTTTGGGCCTACCGGTGCTTGCCGCCAACTCGCCGGCCAAGCTCTACGACGCGCTGGCCGTGGGCACGCCGGTCGTCGTCACCAATCCCGGCTGGACGAAAGCGCTGGTCGAGCAGCACGGCTGCGGCTGGTACGCCCCGGCCGGCGACGCCGCGGCGCTGGCCGAGCGGCTGCGGGCGGTGCTGGGTAATACCGATACCTTGCGAGCAGCGGGCGAGCGCGGGCGGACGCTAGCGCGGGCGGAGTTTGACCGGGTAATGTTGGCGGCGCAGATGCGGAAGATTTTAGAACATGCCGCAAACGCTCATTAACAATATATAATAACGAGCTATTCACTCCCTAGCTACCTGTAAGACCCACTCTCCATAATTCATCCATTTGTCTACAAACGACTTTATTTCGTCTTCGCCCTCGATGCTCTATTCACTTTAGCGGGCGTAGTCAAGTAGTGAACCGCGGCCGCTAATACGGGGTCTTCTCCTTTTTGTAAAGCGACTATTGTGGGATGTACGACAAGGGTTGGCTGAATGCCTTGCCCATTCCACTCGGTGCCATCAGAGTAGGCATCTCGCTTGGTGCACACGCGCGCCATGAGTCCTCCAGGCAGCGCGAAGCTGAGCGGTTGGCCTGTGCTACCACTGGTTGGCTCTCCAATGAGTGCTCCACGCTTGAGCCCCACGTAAGCTGAACAGAAATCCTCTGCCGCAGAAAAAGTTTGGCCACTGATGAGGACGGCCACCGGCTTAGTATATAATTTTTGCCCACCCGCAGGCAAACGAAAATTAGCCGTATCCACGGGTTCCAATCGAATGCCTTCTCCCCTGGCTCGCCCCACGGCGCTGTAAATACGGGATTGATAGCGTCCCACCCGGTACCGCTGGTCCGTCAAATAACTCAAAATGCGGTAACCGTTACCAGAGTTGCCACCTCCGTTTCGGCGCAAGTCGATGATAAGGCCACTGGTTGCTTTTATTGAATCGAAGGCCGCCACGAAGCGGCGAAAGCCCGCGTCGGTTTCAAATTCATTGACTTGCAGATAGGCCACGTTTCCGGTTAAAAAACGCAGGCGTGCTGGTACAAAGGGCGTCAGTTTGCCATAGCCACTCCGGGGCAAAGTGCGGACAAACAACCGGCCGCGCTCATCCCGAAACGTCACGCGAACGGGACGGTTATTGGGGCCGCAGAGCAAATTGTATGTGTACGTCTGCACGTCCACATTCTGCACCGTCGAGCCACTCTGGTAAGGCCGGACAAAGCGGTCCGCGTAGACCGTAACGGGTAGCTCATCAATCTGCACGATTTCCAAACCAGGAACGAGGCCGGTGCGCCGCAAACTGTCGGACCGCACTTGCTGTACTAGCACCCGCCCTTCGACTAATTGTGCCGTGAGCGGCGGGCGTCCGTATATCGAATCAGCCACTGGGCCGTCGTTGGCCCAGACATCGGTATGGCCGTCGTGCAGTTGGGCATAAAATTGCTGTAGCACACGATAGTAAGCGACTGTGCTGGCTGTGGCCTGCACTTTGGGCAGGTATTCCAGATACAATTGGTCCCAGTTCAGGCCCGGCAAGTGGTCAAAATAGGCAAAGTTGTATTTAGCCTCGCTCCACAGCTTTGAAAGTCCCGCCACTTTCTCTGCTTCGGTCAGGTCGGGGCGGTAGCTGGTAGTCAGAGCCTTGGAATCAAAGACATTGAGCAGCGTAGCCGTTTTATCGAGCGTTGGCTTAAGCAATGGATGGTTGCGAACCGCCGCCAGAGCCGGGTGCGTAAGCATCCACGGGGCGTAAACTTCTGCAAATTCGGGCGTTAGCAGCTTATGTAGCGAAGCAACCGCTGTTTCTGACTGCCCGAGGCGGCTCTGCAATACGGCCAAATCAAATAGCAGGTCGCTTTGGCGAAAATAGAGTGACTGGCTTGTCTTGGCCAGTGCGACAACTGCGGGTTGGTGATAGTATGCCAGCGCCTGCTGCACGATACGCACCGCTTTTTGTAGACTATCCGTGGAGGGCTTTTCTGCCCGTCCAACGACGGCACGAGCACGGGCCCGTTGCGCTTGCAGATATTGGTATGCGTCGTCAGCTGTCGCAGCAGCTTGAGCATAGACTGCTTGGCTGCTGAATAGAAGTAAGAAGGCGAGTAAAAGGTGACCCATACGACAAGATTGTCAAGATATTACGACGCAAATTAAATTCAACACCCGCAAATGTTTTCCTGCCAAAGAGCCTGTCTTATTTGGAAACCGAAGCATGGCAACCATCGCCGATAATATGAGTCGGCAAAATACTATGCCGGGCACAGCAGGCGAGCACCCGCACCTATTTCAAGAAGTGTCCGGGAAGCCTTATCATGTTAAATAGCACTAGTTGTATTGTGCCTACGAAATCGGCACCTTCCGCAATATCCCCTCAATCAGGTCCTGCGTCTTGATGCCATCGGCCTCGGCCTCGTAGGACAGTAGAATACGATGATTGAGCACGTCCTGGGCTACGTCCTTGATGTCCTCAGGCAGCACGTAGTCGCGGCCGTCGAGGTAGGCGACGGCGCGGGCGGCGCGATGCAGCGCGATGCTGGCGCGCGGGCTGGCCCCAAACTGCACGGCCTGGGCAAACTCGGGCAGGTCGTAGTCGACGGGGCGGCGGGTGGCGAACACCAGCTCGATGAGGTACTTTTCGAGGGTGTCCGAAATCTGGATTTGATTTATCTGGTCGCGGATGCCGAAAATGTCTTCCTTAGTAAGCACCGGCTGCACGTCGCCCCGAAAGCCGAGGTTGGCCATGCGGCGCATCACCTCCAGCTCGTCGGCTTTTTTGAGGTAGTCGACGTGCACTTTCAACATGAAGCGGTCGACCTGGGCCTCGGGCAGCGGGTAGGTACCTTCTTGCTCCACTGGGTTTTGGGTGGCCAGCACCAGGAAGGGGCGGTCGAGCAGGTAGGTGGTATCGCCGATGGTGACCTGGTTTTCCTGCATGGCTTCGAGCAGGGCGCTCTGCACCTTAGCCGGCGAGCGGTTTATTTCGTCGGCCAGCACGAGGTTGGCGAAGATGGGGCCCTTCTTGACTTCGAACACCGACTGGTTCTGGTTGTACACCATCGTGCCGATGAGGTCGGAGGGCAGCAGGTCGGGCGTGAACTGCACGCGCTGAAAGTGCAGGTGCAGTACCTGAGCCAGCGTGCTCACGGTGAGGGTTTTGGCCAGGCCGGGCACGCCCTCCAGCAAGATGTGCCCGCCCGTAAATACGCCGATGAGCAAGCGGCTGACCAGCGCCTGCTGGCCCACTACTACTTTTTCCATCTCGGCAAAAGCCTGGCGAATGAGGGGGCGGTAATCGGTGGCGGAAGTAGGCTGCATGGGGCAAAATAACGGCCTGTAGCTTGGACTTTGTAGTCCGAGCGCGGGCGCAGCCCGCAGCCATGTCCGCAGCCGTTCGCTTACGTAGATGCGGGCTGCGCCCGCGCTCGGACTACAAAGTCCAAGCTACTGCTGCTAGCGTTCAGGTTATTTGAAATAGTCCAACCCCAGCCCTGAATATTCCGTTTGGGAAGGACATAATTCTGTTCAATTCGGCGCTGGTCCTGGCCGCGCCTAGCCTTTTTTCTGCCTGTGTCCATCTACCTACGCCGCTTTTTATACGTTGTATTTGGGTTGATTGCCCTGGTGCTACTGCTGGTATTAGGCGTAGTCGTTTTTCTGCAATTTCCTAGCGGTCAAGATTTTGTGACACGCCGCGCCGAGGGCTACCTGCGCGACAAGCTGAAGACCGAAGTGCGGCTGGGCAAGTTTCGCACTGATTTCCGGCACGCCATCAACTTCGATGATGTGTACCTGGCCGACCAGCAGCGCGACACGCTGCTGAGCGTGGGGCACCTGGGCGTGAGCATCGATATTTTTGCTCTGCTTCACAAGCAAATCAACATAAAAGACGTGGAGCTGAACGACGGCCGCGTGCGCCTGACGCGCACCGAGCCCGACAGCGTCAATAACTACGACTTCATTGTTAAGGCATTTAGCGACCCCACGGCGCCAGTCGATACCACCAGCTCGGGCCTGAAATACGACATCGGGCGGGTGCGGCTAACCAACATTCTGTTTACCCAAAACGACCAAGTGGCCGGCTCCGACCTGCGGGCCAAGCTCGGCGAGTTGCTGGTGAACATGGATGAAGTAGATGTGGATAACTCGGTGTATAAAGTAGATAACGCGTTGCTACGCAAGGCGGCCATCCGGATGGTGCAAACCAAAACCGCGCCTGAGCTGGACGACAAGAAGCCCGAGGAGCCGTTGAAGCTGACTTTCGGGCTGAACAAGGCGACGCTCGAAGACGTGGGCTTTGTGTATAAGAACGACCCGTCGGCGCAGTACATCAATACCCAAATTGGGCTGGCCGACATTACTACCAAGAATATCGACTTGGTAAAGGAGCGCATCGACCTCGACAAGCTGACGCTGAAAAACACTACGTTTGCCTATTCGCAGAACAAAAACGTGCCTGTGGAGCAACGCGCCATCAACCCGGCCGAGGCGGTGCGCAAGGTGGACGAAGCGGCCGATAAAGCCAACGCCAGCCCCATGAACTGGCGCGTGACGCTGGGGCAGTCGGACATCAGCGGCGTGGCCGTGAACTTCGACAACTTCAATGACCCTAAGCTAAAGAGCCGCTACCCGGCGCTGGATTACAGCCACTTGCACTTCACCGATTTGGTGCTGAACACGCGGGATTTGACTTTTACGGAGGCGCGCACCACGGTGAAGATTGACAACCTGGCGGGCAAGGACCACAGTGGCTTCGCGGTAACCTCGGCACGGGCTAATGCCGTGTACGACACGGCGCAGATTCAGCTCGACAGCCTTGACCTCGTGACGCCACACTCGCGCATCAAGCGCAGCCTGGGCATCAAGTATAAGTCGCTGGCCAGCATCGCCGACGACCTGCCGAACCTGGGCCTCAGCGGCGACCTGCGCAACACGCGCCTGGGCTTCCGCGACGTGCTGTACCTGGTGCCGAGCCTGGCCAGCACGCCACCTTTCACCACCGGCCCCAACCAAAGTATCTTGCTGAGTGGGCTGGTGAGCGGGCGACTGGGCGACCTCAACATCCGGGGCTTCGATTTTGTGGGCTTCCGCAATACGGTGGTGCAGGCGCGGCGGGCGCACATCGTGGGCTTGCCCAACGTGGATGGACGGCTGTACGTGGATATTGACTTGAAGCGCTTTAGCTCGACGCGGGCCGACTTGCTGAGCCTCGCGCCTAAAGGTTCGATTCCCAATACCATCAGCATCCCCCCTACCCTGTCGCTGAGCGGCACCTTCCGGGGGCGGCCCACTACGCTGGCGTTTGACACCAACCTCAAGCTGCGCTCGACTTATGGCAACGTGGCGTTCAGCGGCAGGCTGGGGGCGGCGCAGGCAGGCGGGCGGCAGCCGCTGGTGGGCACCTTCGCGGTGCAGAATTTCGACGCGGGCAAGCTGCTGAAAGACCCGACCATCGGCACCATCACGGGCTCGGGGCGCATCAATGCGGTGGGCAACCTGCAAGACCCTAACACGCTGATTGGTAAAGTAAAGGCCAACGTGCAAAGTGCCCGCTACAACGGCTACACCTACCGCGGCGTGGCTACGACTGTGGATATCGACCGGGGCAAGTACACCATCGCGGCGAGCAGCAAGAGCGACCCCAACCTCGACCTCGACCTGAACGCGGTGGTGAACCTGCGCGACGCCAAAAACCCGACTTACGAGGTAACCAAGCTGAATTTGCGCGGGGCTAACCTCACCAAGCTGGGCTTTTACACGGGCGGCGACCTGCGGGTGCAGGGCAACCTAGTGGCCAACCTGCGCGGCAGCAGCGCCAATACCCTCAACGGCACGTTTAGCGGCAATAACATTGTCATTGTCAACAATAACCAGCCGTTTGCGCTCGACTCGCTGAGCGGACGCATCGTGCAAACGGCCACCCGCACGGCGGTGGATTTCAACTCGAATATCGCCGATGTGAATTTGGATGGCAACGTGCACCTGGGCGATTTGGCCACCGAATTGCAGCGGCATATCAACCGCTACTTCCGACTGGCGGGCGTGCGGCCATTCACCAATAACGAAGGCAACCAGCAGTTTACCTACTCGCTGCGCGTGAAGAACACGCGGCTGCTACGCCGGCTGGTGCCGGGGCTGTGGCGGCTGTCGCCCTTCACGCTGGCCGGCGACTACAGCCGCGCGGCGGCTCGACTCACGGCCAAAACCAGCATTCCGGTGATTCGCTACCAGGGCTACCGCCTCGATTCGCTGACCCTAAACGTGGACTCGGACCCGCGCAAGCTCGACTACGCGCTGCGGCTGGGCCGGGCCGCGCAGCAATCGCTGACCGATACTACCTTCCTGCTGCGGCGGCCCAGCCTGGTGGGCAACGTGGCTGATAATAAGGTCAATACCCGCATTTCCATCCTGGGCGACTCGACCAACAAAGAGCGGCTGGCGCTGGCCGGCGCGCTGGCCGTGGTGGCGCAGCGGGGGGGCGATGCCTACCAGTTTGCCTTTGCCGACGACCAGATTATCAACTACGACACCTGGACGGCGGGCAACGATAACTACGTGCGCTACAACCCCGATGGCACGGTGGTGGCCAATAACTTGCGCCTCACCAACGGCTCGTCGGCGCTGGTGGTGCAGAGCCAGAACCCGGCCGTGAATACCTCGCCGCTGGCCGTACGCTTCGAGCAGTTCAACCTGAGCATCGTGGGCAAGGCCATTGGCATGGCCGACTCCACGCTGGGCGGCCTGCTCAACGGCGAGGCCGTGGCGCGCGGGCTAGGCACTAAGAAGCAGGCCTTTACGGCCGACCTCACCATCAAGGATTTGCTGTATAGCAAGGCCGTTATCGGTGACCTGGCCTTGCAAGCCAGCAACCCGGTGGCCGACCGCTACGACGTGAACGCCCGCCTCACGGGCGGCGGCGGCAACGACGTGACCGTACGCGGCGCCTACCGCACGGTGGGCAACACGCCGCTCGACTTCGTAGTGGACGTGGCCCGCCTGAACATGAAAACGGCCGAGCCGTTCGCCGCTGGGCAACTGAGCCAGAGCACCGGCTACCTCGCCGGCCGCCTGACGCTGCGCGGCAACACGAGCGCGCCCGAGGTGCGCGGGCAACTCACAACCTCGCCCGATGCCAGCTTTATCGTACCGCAGCTGGGCTCGCCGTTCCGACTGGTGAGCCAGCCGATTGTGTTTGACGAGAAGGGCATCGCGTTCAACAACTTCACGGTACAGGATTCGGCCGGTAATAAGGCGGTAGCGAATGGGTATTTGCGCACCAAAACCTACACCGATTACGCCTTCGATTTGCGGGTGAAAACCGATAAGTTTCTGGCCGTGCGCAGCAAGCGCACTGAGGACAACACGCTGTACTACGGCCGTTTGGTAGTGGACTCGGACACG
>JAKONR010000138.1 GCA_022701825.1 Hymenobacteraceae bacterium
AAATGCGGCAGCGTCACCTGCAAGCCAGCACTCCGCGCCAACTCCCGCTCGATGGCAAAGCGCGCCTCCGGGTTGCGCGCCCAGCTACGGCGGGCAATGCCGTTGTTGACGTCGAAAAACAGCATACCTTGCAGCTTACGCTCGGCCTCCAGGCTGCCATCGAGCACCAGCCCAAAGCCGCCGTTGATGACCTCGCCCCAGCCCACGCCGCCGCCGTTGTGAATCGACACCCAGGTAGCGCCCCGAAAGCTGTCGCCAATGACGTTGTGCACCGCCATATCGGCCGTGAAGCGGCTGCCGTCGTAGATGTTGCTCGTTTCGCGGAAGGGCGAGTCGGTGCCGCTCACGTCGTGGTGGTCGCGGCCCAGAATGACGGGCGCGGGCAGCCGTCCATCGCGCACGGCTTCGTTGAAAGCCAGCGCAATACGGATGCGGCCCTCGGCATCGGCGTACAGAATGCGCGCTTGCGAGCCCACCACCAGCCGGTTTTGCGCGGCCTGCGCTATCCACCGAATGTTATCGTCGAGCTGCTGCTGAATCTCGGCGGGCGCGTCGGCGCGCAGATTTACCAGCACGTCGTGGGCCAGCTGGTCGGTGAGGGCGAGGTCGGCGGGCGCGCCCGAGGCGCACACCCAGCGGAAGGGACCGAACCCATAGTCGAAGCACATCGGCCCCAGGATGTCCTGCACGTAGGACGGGTAGCGGAAGTCTACGCCGTTTGCGGCCAGCACGTCGGCGCCGGCGCGGCTGCTTTCCAGCAAAAACGCATTGCCGTAGTCGAAGAAATACGTGCCGCGCGCGGCGTGTTGGTTGACGGTGGCCGCGTGCCGCCGCAGCGATGCCTGCACCTGCGCCCGAAAAGCCTCTGGATGACTGGCCAGCAGCTCGTTAGCTGCTTCGTAAGACAGGCCCGCTGGGTAGTAGCCGCCCGACCAGGGGTTGTGCAGCGAGGTCTGGTCGGAGCCGATTTCTACGAAAATGTCTTCTTCGTAAAAGCGCTCCCACACCTCCACCACGTTGCCGAGGTAGGCCAGCGATACGATTTCCTGCCGCGCTTTGGCTTCTTTCACCCGCGCCACCAGCGCGTCGAGGGTTTCGTGCAGCTCATCGACCCAGCCTTGGGCGTGGCGCTTGTGGGCGGCGGCGGGGTTGACTTCGGCGCACACCGTAATGCAGCCCGCGATGTTGCCGGCCTTGGGCTGCGCGCCGCTCATGCCGCCCAGGCCGGCCGTGAGGAAGAGCTTGCCGGCCGGCGACTGCCCGGCGGGCAGCATTTTGCGGAAGGCATTCATCACCGTGATGGTGGTGCCGTGCACGATGCCCTGCGGCCCGATGTACATAAACGAGCCGGCCGTCATTTGGCCGTACTGCGTCACGCCCAGCGCGTTGTAGCGCTCCCAGTCGTCGGGCCGCGAGTAGTTCGGTATCATCATGCCGTTGGTGACGACCACCCGCGGCGCAAAGGGCGACGACGGAAACAGCCCCAGCGGGTGCCCACTGTAGAGGTGCAGCGTTTGCTCGTCGGTCATGGTAGCCAGGTACTTCATCGTGAGCAGGTACTGCGCCCAGTTCTGAAAAACTGCTCCGTTGCCGCCGTAGGTTATCAGCTCGTGCGGGTGCTGCGCCACGGCCGGGTCGAGGTTGTTTTGCACCATCAGCATGAGGCAGGCCGCCTGCGGCGAGCGCGCCGGATATTCGGTCACGGGCCGGGCGTGCATGGCGTAGGTGGGCCGGAAGCGGTGCATGTAAATGCGTCCGTAGGCCGCCAACTCGGCCCCAAACTCGGGGACCAATTCAGCGTGCCACTCGGCCGGGAAGTAGCGCAGGGCATTGCGCAAGGCCAGCTTTTTTTCTTCGGGCGTGAGAATATCCTTGCGCCGGGGCGCGTGCGATACGCTGGCATCGAGCGGGCGCGGTGCGGGCAGCTGCGTCGGAATACCTTGCTGAATCTCTTGCTGAAACGTCATGCTCGGGCGGGGGAGGGGTGTACGCAACGACCGTTTTTCCAGACCTGGGCCGGCCGGAGCTGCCCTTGCTGGTAAAGAATTTCGGCGTAGTCGGCGGTGGGAAAAAGCACAAAATCAGCCAGCAGCCCCGCTACCAGCCGGCCGCGGTCGGCGAGGTCGAGGGCGCGGGCGGCGCGGCACGTGATGCCGGCCAGCACCTCGGCGGCGGTCAGCTTTTCGAAGGTGCCTAGGATGGCGGCCTGCGTTAACAAGTCACCCATGGGGGCCGAGCCGGGGTTCCAGTCGCTGGCGATGGCGAGGCTGGCCCCGGCATCGAGCAGCCGGCGGGCGGGCGCGAAGTTGCAGCCCAGCCCCAGCGACGCGCCCGGCAAGGCCACCGCCACGGTGGGGCTGCCCGCTAGCAGCCGGATTTCGTCGTCGCTGCTGGCCTCCAGATGGTCGGCACTGAGGGCACCAGCCTCCACGGCTACGCGGCTGCCAAAGGCGCTGAACTGGTCGGCGTGTACCGTCAGCTGAAAGCCTAGCCGCCGCGCCTCGGCGAAGTAAGGCGCAATCTGCGCCGCCGAAAACGCGCCCTGCTCCAGAAAAGCATCGACGCGGTTGGTAAGCTGCTCCTGCTTGAGTTGGGGCAAAAGCTGGGCGGCCATTTCGGCCAGGTAGGCTTCGGGCGTGCCCGCATAATCGCGGGGCAGAGTGTGCGCCGCCAGGCAAGTGGCTACGAGGTCGGCCGCCGTTTGACTATCAGCCTCTTTGATGGCGCGCAGCTGCTTCAATTCTTCGGCTACCGAGAGGCCGTAGCCGCTTTTTACCTCTATCGTCGTTACGCCGCCACGCAGGTGACGGGTGGCGCGCTGCACGGTCAAGCGGGTTAGCTCGGCTTGGTCGGCGCGGCGGGTCTGCTGCACCGAATCCCAGATGCCGCCGCCCGCCGCCGCGATTTCAAGGTAGGTTTTACCCGCGTTGCGCAGGGCGTAGTCCTGCGCCCGCGAGCCGGCAAAGCAGATGTGCGTGTGCACGTCGATGAAGCCGGGTAGGGCTACAAAGTCCTCGGTCAACTCAATAATAGTGGCTTGCAACGTTTCAGCCTCCAGCCGCAGGTCGCTAAAAGCCCCAACCCGGTAAATAAGCTCGCCCTGCAAGAGTAGCCCGCCTTCCCCAATGGGCCGCAGCGACTCGTCGGCGATGGGGCCGCGCTCGACGAGGTGAACCATTGGAATCAATTGCCGGAAAGGGCCAATCAGCAAAAACGGAGAATTTTCCGACATGGAGCGAGGTAGGGCAGGATTGATATTGCCCGAAAAGTAGCGAGGAAACAGTTATTAAGCAGAAAAAGCAAAGGTTTTGGTCACTCATAACGCGGCCGGGCTAAAACGGAAAAAGGCGTCCGGTAGAGGACGCCTTTTGAGAATTAGGTAGAAACAAAGCTAAAAATTTCGCTCGCCGGTTTCGCGTTTGCCTAGCATCACCGAGCCCACCATTGCGGCCAGCAGCAGGATGGACGCCAACTCAAACGGCAGCGAATACTGCTGAAACAGCACCATGCCCAGCCGGTCCACCATGCCGATTTGCGAGTCGAACTTATCGGCGTTGTAGCCGGCTGGCTCCACGTTGCGCAGCGCGGCCACCATCACTAGCAGCAGCAAGCCGCCCGAAACAGTAGCGGCTACCTTGGCTAGCATGGGCTTGTGCGGCTCCGTATCCTGGTTGAGGTTCAAGAACATAATCACGAAAAGGAAGAGCACCATGATGGCCCCGGCGTACACGATGATGTTGACGGCGGCCAGGAACTGCGCGTTCAGCAGCAAGTAATGCGCCGACAGCGTAAAAAACGTGAGGATGAGGAAGAGCACGCTGTGCACCGGGTTTTTGGCCAGTACCACGCCCAGCGCACTCAGCAAGGCCACAAACGACAAGAAGAGAAAAAGGGACATTTGGTAGGGTAAGCTTTCGCTTGCCAATCGGTGGAACTCTGAATATTAAGGAAGGCAAGCTAAAGCTTACCCTACACCACTACGCCAATTGCGAGCGCAGCTTATCGGCTTGCTCGGGCGTGAGCTGAATGCCGCGCTTCGAGCGATTGTCGGGCGACACGGGCTCTACCAGGCGGTCTTTACCATAGATGAACTCGTCGCGCTCGTAGCGCGGCGGGGCCATTTTGTCGGCTTGCAGGTAAATGGCGGCCTTCGGGCACGCCTCTTCGCAGAGGCCGCAGAAGATGCAGCGCAGCATGTTAATCTCGTAGCTGACGGCGTACTTCTCTTCGCGGTAGAGGTTTTGCTCGCCCTTTTTGCGCTCGCCGGCCACCATCGTGATGGCTTCGGCGGGGCAAGCTACGGCGCACAGGCCGCAGGCAGTGCAGCGCTCGCGGCCCTGCTCATCGCGCTTGAGCACGTGCAGGCCCCGGAAAACGGGGGAGAAGGGGCGGGTTTCTTCGGGGTAGCGGATGGTAGCCTTCTTCATGAAGAAGTGCCGCATCGTGATGCTCAAACCCTGGAAAATAGCCGGCAGATACGCCCGCTCAGCGAGCGTGAACGGCTTCTTTTCCAGCTTTTTGGCGCGATTGCTTAAAGATTGCATCGGAAGTATAGGTTAAGCAGCTTGCAAGGGCGGCGGTTTGGGTAGAACGAGGCTTTCCAGTACGCGCACCCGTTGGTCGAGGTGATAAATTTCCTCGATTTTCTCGGCTAGTCGCATCACTGAAAGCCGTAGTTCACCCGTCACCGCGTTGCTTTTTGCTGACTGTTCTTTGAGGGCAGCTATGTCGTTTTTCACTGTACCTATGTCCGCTGCCATGCGCATAGTAGCAGCACGGGTTTCGCGGGCTTCGGCCAGTAGCTCGGCCATTATCTCAATCAAGCGGTTATCGTCAGCCATAGCACAAAGGTATTTTGTGTGATTAACGAACGGCTATCGGCGACGTGAGCCACCACTGCTTTACTTCAGCAATAACGCCGAAGTTTATGAGGCCGCCCGTGAGCAGGATGTTGAAGATAGCCAGCGGGATAAGAATAGTCCAGCCTAGGCGCATCAGCTGGTCGTAGCGGAAGCGCGGGAGCGTCCAGCGCACCCACATGAAGAAGAAGATGAAGGCGAAAATCTTCAAGAACAGTCCGGCGAAGCCGAGGATGGAAATGACGTTCTGCGCCATGTCGGCCGATAGCCCGCGCGACGATTGCAGCCACTGGCTCAGCTCGTACTGGAAGGGGAAATTGAAGCCACCGAAGTAGAGCACGCTCATCACGGCCGAGGCCACGAAAACGTTGATGTATTCGGCGAAGAGGTAGAGACCCAGCTTCATCGAGCTATACTCGGTGTGGTAGCCGCCTACCAACTCGGTTTCGCACTCGGGCAAGTCGAAGGGCGTGCGGTTGGTTTCGGCGAACGCGCAGACGCAGAAGATGATAAAACCCAGCGGCTGCTTCACGATGTTCCAGAAGTGCCACTCGCCGGGTACCGACTGCTGCAAGGTGATTTCGCGCAGCGAAAGTGTGCCCGACATCATCAATACCGCAATCAGGGCCAGACCCATAGCGAGCTCGTAGCTAATGTTTTGCGAAGCCGCACGGATGGCACCCAGCAGCGAAAACTTGTTGTTGGAAGCCCAGCCGCCAATCATGATGCCGTACACGCCCAGCGACACGATGCCGAACACGTAGAGCATCCCCACGTTGATTTCGATGCCCTGCAAATGCACGACGGTATCGCCAAACTTGAGGAAATTGCCGAACGGAATTACCGCCGACGACATCAAGGCCGTGACCATCGCCAGGCAAGGGCCGAAGATGAACAGCGCCTTGTTGGCCCCGCCAGGGAAGAATTCCTCCTTGGTAAACATCTTCACGGCATCGGCCAGCGGCTGCGCCAATCCGTAGGGGCCAGCGCGGTCAGGGCCTACGCGGTCTTGCAGAAAAGCCGCAATAACGCGCTCAGCGTAAGTGCAATAAGTAGCGATGAGCAGCGAAAGGCCGAACAGCACCAGAATAACGAGGCCTTGCCAGCCCAGGGTTTCGAGAGACATAGTATCAAACGTTCGTTTGTCATGCTGAACGCAGTGAAGCATCTCGCGTGCTACACTAACTTTCAACGTTTAAGATTACTGCTGCACGCGAGATGCTTCATCTCTGCTTGATACGCAGAATGTTCAGCATGACAGCTTATTCTTTAGCCATTTAGCCCACCCAACTTGAGCGGCGGGTTTTGCTCCAGCTCGCGCACGGTGCTTTCGGGCAGGTCGGCAATGACTTGCGGGTTGATAACCGGCA
>JAKONR010000114.1 GCA_022701825.1 Hymenobacteraceae bacterium
GGCCGCCTCCGTGATGGCGTAGAGGTAGTGGTTGTTGGTCCACTGGCTGTAGTGGTGCTGGCCCAGGGGCAAAATATCGCCCACGTAGCCGCTTTTCACGGCGTTGTAGCCATTGTCAGCCATGTACTTATAGGCCGCGTCCAGGTGCCGCTCGTAGTTGCGCACCGAGCCGCTGGTTTCGTGGTGCATAATCATTTTGATGCCCTTGCCAGCCGCGTAGCGGTGCAGCTCCTGCACGTCGAAATCGGGGTAGGGCGTCACAAAATCAAACACGTAGTCTTTGTGCGCGCCAAACCAGTCTTCCCAGCCGGTGTTCCAGCCCTCGACCAGCACCGCATCGAAGCCGTGTAGGGCCGCGAAGTCGATGAATTCCTTCACGTGGGCGGTGTTGGCGGCATGGCGGCCGTTGGGCTTCAGGGTGCGGTAATCAGTCGAGTCGAGCTTGATGTTGGTGGCGTAGGTGTAGGCCCAGGTGCTGCGGCCGGTTATCATCTCCCACCACACGCCCACGTACTTCACGGGCTTTATCCAGCTCACATCCGGGTACTTAGTCGGCTCGTTGAGGTTCAGAATGAGGTGCGACTCCAGGATGGCGCCGGCCCGGTCGCTGACCACCACCGTGCGCCAGGGCGAGTTGGCGGGCGTTTGCAGGTAGCCTTTGTCGCCCTGCGCGTCGGGCGTGAGGTGGCTTTCGAGGATGAAGTTTTTGTCGTCCAGGTCCAGCGACATGGTCGAGTAGTCAATCAGCGCCGCCTCGTGGATGTTGATGTACAGCCCATCTTTGCTCTTGAGCATGAGCGGCGTTTGCACGCCGGTCGGCGAAAAGGTGGTTTGCGAGGCGTTTTCCGTCACGGCCGCTTTCATCCGGCCGCGCACCTCCGACAGGTTCGAGGTCACGGTGCTGTACTCCTGGGTGTCGTAGTCGCCGGGCAGCCAAAAAGCCTTGTGGTCGCCGGCCAGCGCAAACTGCGTGCGCTCCTCCTTCACCACAAAATGCGTGAGCTTGTCCTGCTTCGGAAACTCGTAGCGGAAGCCCAACCCGTCGTCAAACACCCGAAACCGCACCCGCAGCGTGCGGCCGGTGGCAGCCTGCGCGAGCGTCACGGCCAGCTCGTTGTAGTGGTTGCGGATGGTTTTGACCTCGCCCCAGACCGGCTGCCAGCTCTCGTCAAAAGTCCGCTTTTTGGCCTCGGCCACGGCAAAGCCGCTGGTGAGGGCGGGCACGTTTTTGAGGTCGAAGCCCAGCTTGCTGGTCTTGATGACTTCGCGGTTTTTGTAGGTGAGGTGGTAGGTGGGCACGCCGCCGCTTTGCAGCGTGAAGTGCAGCGTGAGCTGGCCGTTGGGCGACTTTATTTCGTCGGCCCAGCCGGCGTGCCAGCCCAGGCACAGGCAGAGCACGACCAGCACCCGGCTGATTTTTTGGCTAGAAAAAGACATGGTTGGGGGTGGGGAAGCAGCGGGAAATAGGTAAAAATTAGCAAGCGCGGCTGCCCTTACGACCAGCCGCGCCAAGCAAAATTAACTCGCAGCAACCCCAACCGTGCCCGCGCCCACCCCCGCCCACCACACAAAAACTTAACACAGCGGCGGGCGCCGCCAGCCGGATATTTGCGCGTCGGCCATGCCCAAAGCCGGGCGGCCAACTAACAAAGCCGCAGCCATCGCCTTGATTGATAGTAGCATGAAGCATTTTCTCGCCATCGCGCTGGCTAGCGGGCTGGCCGCCCGCCCGGCCGCCGCCCAGGTGCCCGACGACGACCCCAGGGCCGCCAAAATCCTGCTGCCCAACGGCTGGAGCCTCACGCCGGCCGGCACCTCGCTGCCCCTCGGCGACCTGCCCCTGAATATGCAGCTCGCGCCCGGCGGCCGCCTGTTGGCCGTGAGCAACAACGGCCAGAGCAAGCAGACCGTGCAGCTTATCGACCCCAGCACCGAAAAAATCGTGGCCGAAAAAGCCGTCAAAAAGTCGTGGTACGGGCTGGCCTGGAGCCCGGCCGGCGACCACCTCTACGTGTCGGGCGGCAACGATAATATCATCCTGGCTTATCCGGTGGCGCAGCAAAAATTCGGCCCTGCCGACACCCTGCGGCTGGGCAAGGCGTGGCCCACCAAAATCAGCCCTGTGGGCATTACGGTAGACGGGCCGCGCCAGCGCCTCTACACCGTGACCAAGGAGGACAACGCGCTCTACGTTATCGACCTCAAAACCAAGCAGACGCTGCGCCGCCTCGACCTCGGCCACGAAGCCTACGGCTGCCTGCTCGCCCCCGATGGCCGCACGCTCTACATCACGCTATGGGGCGGCAATGAGCTGGTAGCGTATGATTTACAAGCGGAAAAAATAACCAAGCGCCTGGCCACCGAGAGCCACCCCAACGAGGTGATTCAGAGCCGAAACGGCCGCTACCTGTTCGTGGCCAACGCCAACGACAACTCCGTGTCGGTGGTAGATGCCAAGGCCTGGCGAGTGCTCGAAACCATCTCGACCGCGCTGCACCCCACCCGCCTCACGGGCTCGACCACCAATGGCCTGGCGCTGAGTGCGGACGAAAAAACGCTCTACATCGCCAATGCCGACAACAACTGCCTGGCCGTATTCGACGTGGCCACGCCGGGCAAGAGCGCGTCGAAGGGCTTCATCCCGACGGGCTGGTACCCGACCTGCGTGCGCACGGCGGGCAAGAAAATCCTGGTGGCCAATGGCAAGGGGTTTTCCTCCTTGCCCAACCCCGGCGGCCCGCAGCCGGTGAAGAAAACCGACGACAGCGGCTACCAAACCGGCGTGGTGAAGGGGCCGGTGCAGTACATCGGCGGGCTATTTAAGGGCACGCTCTCGTTTATCGTGCCGCCCACGGCGGCGCAGCTGCAAGCCTACTCGCGGCAGGTGTACGACAATACGCCGTTTACCAAAGACTCAGAAAAAGAGGCCCTTGGCGAGGCTGGCAACCCCGTGCCGCGCCGCCGCGGCGAGCGGTCGCCCATCAAGCACGTTTTCTACGTCATCAAGGAAAACCGCACCTACGACCAGGTGCTCGGCGACGTGCCGGAGGGCAACGGCGACTCGACGCTCTGCATTTTCCCCCGGAAAGTAACGCCCAACCACCACGCGCTGGCCCGCGAGTTTGTGCTGCTCGATAACTTCTATGTCAATGCCGAGGTGAGCGCCGACGGCCACAACTGGAGCACCGCCGCCTACGCCACCGACTACGTGGAAAAAACCTGGCCCATCAGCTACGGCGGGCGCGGCGGCACCTACGACTACGAGGGCACCCGCCCGATTGCCTACCCCCGCGATGGCTTTATCTGGGACTACTGCCAGCGCGCCGGCCTCAGCTACCGCACCTACGGCGAGTTTGCGGAGAACGGCAAAACGCCGCTCAAGTCGCTGCGCGGGCACGTGTGCCCCAAGGCGCCGGGCTTTGACATGGACGTGAAGGATGTGGACAGGGTGCGCATCTGGGCGCAGGATTTTGACTCGCTGCTGGCGCGCGGGGCGGTGCCGCAGTTCAGCACCATCCGCCTCAGCAACGACCACACCAGCGGGCAGCGCCTGGGCAAAATAGCGCCCACGGCCGCCGTGGCCGACAACGACCTGGCGCTGGGCCAGCTGGTCGAGCACATTTCGCGCAGCGGCATCTGGGGCGAGTCCGTCATTTTTGTGCTCGAAGACGATGCCCAAAACGGCCCCGACCACGTGGATGCCCACCGCTCGCCGGCCCTCGTCATCAGCCCCTACACCCGGCGCGGCTACGTCGACCACACCCTCTACACCACGGCCGGCGTGCTGCGCACGCTGGAATTGATACTCGGCCTGCCGCCTATGAGCCAGTACGACGCGGCGGCGCGGCCGCTGTTCGGCTGCTTTCAGGCCGCGCCCGCGCTGGCGCCCTACCAGGCCAAAGCCGCCCAGGTGCCCCTCGACACCCGCAACACCGCCTGGAACCGCAGCGCCGAGCGCTCCTCGCACTTCAACCTGGCCAGCGAAGACGCCACGCCCGACCTCGACCTGACGGAGGTAGTCTGGAAGTCGGTGCGCGGCGAAGATGCCGTGGTGCCCGCGCCCCGGCGCGGGGCGTTTTTGCGCGCCACGCCCAAGCGCGACGATGACGACGACTGAGCTGCCTAAGCACTTAGCATACAGAAAATAAGCTCACAAACAGTGCCCCCGATGCTGGCCGCACAGCCAGTACCGGGGGCACTGTCGCATCTGGTCTGTGCGCTGGCCGGGCACCGATGCCTTGCAGTGGCTGGGGTGATATAAGCTGGGTGAAATCAAGTCATGGTTTCCTCATAAATACCTAGAAGTAGGTATTGTGCTCGCTTGGAAGCCCCCATACTTTTGTTTATCTACTGGCACCTACTTATTTAAGCCGGCGCTCTTTTCACACAGGAGTCGCTCGCCTGCCTCGCTTGCTGCCAGGAGGGCGAAACCAGGGCTTTGCCAAGCGGCTTCCATCGGCTGGGGCCAGCATACTACCCAGGCATCAGAACGCGCTTTAGCGCTGTGGGCTTGCTACTACTGCCAACGGCAGCAGGTTTTCAGGCCTGCTAAAAACTAATAATAAATATCTTTCTATTCTTTCCTCCTAACCCTTCTGCCTCATGATAGTACGTTTACCCGCAGCGGTGGTTCAGCGGCTTGCCAGCTTCGTAGTGGCTTGCTGGTGGCTGCTGGCGCTGGCCCCCGCGGCCAGTGCCCAGCAAACCCTGAACCTGCAGCTTTACCAGCAAGGCACTGCCAACCCCAACTTCACCAGCAGCAGCTTCACCAGCATCGCCGTAACCAAATACGGGCTGGTGTGGGCCGGCTCGCTCAACCAAGGTCTGTACCGGCTCAATACCAGGGCCACCACGCCGCAGTGGGAGAAGATGACGCCTCAGCTTACTCAAGTCGGCATCCGCGACCTCAAAACCGACCGGCGAGGCAACCTGTGGGTAGCGCACACGGGCCTGAATCCGGCTTCTACGGCTACGACCGGTGGGGTCGACAAGTATGATAGCGTAGGCGTTTGGGAGAATCACTACGGCCATCTCGCCAACAATGGCAACCTGCAAACGCGGGCCGTACGCAGCCTGTACGTGGCTCCCAACCGCATTGTATGGACGGCAAATGCCTCCACGCTTACGGCGGGAGTCACTGATAAAGGCGGCTTCAGTTTTATGTCGGAAGGGGCCACCCAATTCACTAGGTCAGTGGCTAACATCCCGGGCCTCGATGGCTCGTGCCAGGCTATAGGCGGAGGCGGCACCACGCCGGAAGTCTGGATTGCCATGAACCGCAGCTGCCCCGCTAGCGGGACCTGCTTCTCTACCCGGCTAGTGCGCTACTCCGGCGCGGGGGTTTTCCTCGGGTATATTGATAACACCATTTCGCAGCTGCCGCTGAGCAACGCCTCGCCGGGGGTGCTGGTGCGCGCCATTCACTTCGACCGCTTCAACCGGGCCTGGGTCGGCTTCAGCGATGGCACGTTTGCCGTGTGCGACCTGGCCTTGCCCGCTTCGGCCTGGGTGTATGTCAATAATCCGGCAATAGTACCCGCTGGGGCGGCCGTCAACTTCAACGCCATTACTTCCGACGCGGGCGGCAACGTCTACATTGGCACTACCCAGGGCCTGCTTCGCTATACGCGCGGCCAGCACCCGGCCGGCATTGCCTCCTACACGCGCTTTACCACGCTGAATGGATTGCCTTCGGATAACATCAACGGCATTGCCATTGCTGACAACGGCGACCGCTGGCTGGCCACCGGGAACGGCATCGTGCGGTGGGCATCCGACCCACTGTCGGTTTATCACCTGAAAGCCCCCGGCACCTACAGCACCCGCACTGGCCTGGACCACAAGGCGGTAGGTGCTATAAAAGTAGCCGCCGATTATACGGAGACGACTCTTTTTGCCGTGGCGATGGCCAATGCCCAAAATCTGACCCTTCGCATCCGCGAGCGCACCACCCTGCCGAATGCCGACCAAAGTGTGGGCACGCTGCGCATCATCCGGCAAACCAATGACAGCGTGCTGGTCGTGTACAAGCACCCCGCCTTCGTGGACTCGGCTACCTCATATAGACTGCTGCACCTCGACCTGCTGGATACGACCGTGCCGGCCAGCACCCTGCCCGTTGCCAGCTACCGACTGCAAGTAGAACGGCCGCCGCTTATGCTGGTGCATGGTCTCTGGTCAAAAGGAAGTGAGGCGTTTCCTGGGTTGCGCGAGAAATTGATGCAAGAGGGATTATATGATAACATAAACAAGATTCTGTTCGCGGATTATACATCGGATGATGCCCTAATCGCGAATGCTCAGCCCTTTATCAGGCACAAAGATGCCCTGTTGCGCTATTATCAGCAAAGCCAAATATCGGCGAGTAAAGTTGATATCATCTGCCATAGCATGGGTGGGCTTGTTTCGCGTGATTATATCCAAAGCAATTTGTATAAGAATGATGTCAATAAATTGATAACGCTGAATACGCCTCACAGCGGCTCACCCATTCCTAACCTCGTAAGAACATTTCCGACAGCGGCAAAATATGGCATGTCATTGCTGGATAAGAACCCCTCGAACGGCGCGCTTACTGATTTGAGCTATACAGGCGTTGCCCTAGGTAATCTAAATAACAATCCAGATACCAAGCAGGTATATATTCATGCGTTGACTTCTACCATTAATTTGAATTTACCAAATCCAAGGGACATTGCAAATGTCCCGCTGCGATTAGGAATCTACAGATTTATTCTGAGTTGGATGGTATTGTCGAAAGGGGTAACTGCTTTCGATTCCTATTTGCAGAACAGTGTATTTCAAAATCCGAATGACCTGATTGTTGGCCGAGATAGCCAGATGGGAGGATTAACAGGAACTTTCACGCAAAATGTGCCTAATCTGTGGCATTTATCGGGCGGCAATGCAATGGTGCATCAGTATATGCTGGATTTGCTGCGTGAAAATCCGAAAACCAACGTGCATTTTACGACCAATGGTTTTCACCCGGTTGGCATCGGCAGTATCTTCCAGCGCACCAGCAATGGCACCCTGAAAGCCGCGCCTGCCAGCAACTTGCCAGCTCGCCAAACGGCTTCTACGTTGGCTATTACCAGTCCCACGCGAAACAGCCTGCAAGCTAACCTAGACAGTATTCAGGTAACGGTGGCTGGTAGTGCTGATGTTACCAATATTCTATTGCTATGTGGCGGCAAGTCGCCAAGTGCTTATACCAAGCTGATTGCTGGCTCTTCCGGTTCGGCTTACATACAAGTTCCTAAGGATTTGCTAGGCCGGGTGCGGCTTGCTGCCTTCGCTTTTAGCGACACTTCGTATGTGCAGATGGACACGCTGAGCTTTCAAATAAACACGACGGCCACACTCAATGCCATTCGCATCGACCCAGGTTTTATGTATCTGAAGCGCAACGACAGCACCCTCGTAGATGCGGTGGGCCTGTTTTCGGACGGCACTCAGCGCTCGCTGCTGGGTGCGCCGGGCGTGAGTGTACAGTTCCCCAACGGGCTGGCCCGGCTGAGCGGGCAGGGCCAGGTAGTCGGCCTCACGGTGGGCACCGACTCGCTGCGCGTGCTGTACGGGGGCAAGCGGGCGGCCATTCCGATTGTGATAGAAGCAAACCCTTGCGTGAACCCGGTAGCGGCGGCGGGGGCCGACATCGTGGCCTGCTCGGCGGGCACCGTAGCCCTGGGCGGGCAGGCGGCCCAGCCCGGCCTCAGCTACGACTGGCGGGTGACGCCGGCCATTGCGGGCTTTAGCAGTACGCTTGCGCAACCAAGCGTGACGCTGCCGGCCGTGAGCACCGCCACGCGCTACGTATTTAGCCTCACCGCCACCAATGCCGCGCTGGGCAACTGCGCGGCCACCGACCAGGTGAACGTGGACGTGGTGCCGCCGCTCGCCACGCCCGTGGCCACGGCCACCCCGGCCACCATTGCGCCGGGCCAAACCAGTACTCTAAGTATCAGTAGCCCAGTGGCCGGCACCACCTACACTTGGAGCGGGCCGGGCCTGCAAGCCACCACCGGCAGCAGCGTAGTAGCCGCGCCCCCCGGCACCACGCAGTACACCGTGGTAGCCAGCAGTGGCACCTGCGGTAGCAGCAGCCCCGCGCAGGTGAGCGTGACTGTAACCGCCGCCCCAGCTCCCACGCTGACTACTTGGAACGGCAGCGTAAGTACCGACTGGAACACCGCCGCCAACTGGAGCGCTGGCGTGCCCACGCCCACCCTGAGCGCGCTGCTGCCGGGCGGCCTGAGCCGCTACCCGCAGCTGGCTAGCGGCCCGGCCAGCCTGAACACCCTGACCCTGCAAGCCGGCAGCACCCTGCTGCTGCAAAACGCACAGCTTGAAATCGGCGGCGACGTAGTCAACCAGGGCGGCACGCTTAGCCAAAGCGGCGGCACCCTGAGCTTGGCCGGCAACTGGACCAACAACGGCACCTTTGCCGCTACCGGCGGGCTGGTGAGCCTGACCGGCCCGGCTAGCCAGACGCTGGGCGGCAGCGGCCCCACCACGTTTTGGAGCCTGACCGTGGGGGCCGGCAATGCCACGCTCGGCGCGGCGGCCAGTGTACAGCGCGTGCTGACCCTCACCGGCAACCTGACGACCAACGCCAACGCCCTGACACTGCTCTCCAGCAGCGCGGGCACCGCGATGGTCGTGAACACCGGGGGCCGCGTGGTGGGCGCAGCTACCATGCAGCGCTATCTCAACCCCAGCCTGAACTCCGGCCTGGGCTACCGCCACTACAGCTCGCCGGTGCAGGCCACCAGCGTGGCCGACCTAGCTACCAGCGGCTTCACGCCCTTGGTAAACCCGCTGTATAACACCCAGGGCAATAGCGTGAGCCCATTTCCCACGGTGTATGGCTACGACGAGGCCCGCCTGAGCGGCAGCAGCGCCACCACCCAGGACTTTGACTACGGCTACTTCTCGCCCAGCACCCTGAACGCGCCCCTGACGCCCGGCCGCGGCTACACCGTGAACCTCGCTGCCGGCCAGACCGTGGACCTGGTGGGCACCCTGGCCACGGGCACCGTGCCCGTGGGGCCGCTCGGCCGCGGCGCGCAGGCCGCCGCGGGCTGGCACCTGCTGGGCAACCCGTACCCGGCGCCGCTCGACTGGAAAAAAGCCCGCCCCAGCCTGCCTACCGGCCTGCTCGACGCGGTGTACGTGTATAAATCGAGCAGCCAGTACGGCGGCACGTATCAGTTCTACCAGAATGGCTTTGGCACGCTGCCCAATGGCTTAATTCCCGCCATGCAAGGCTTCTTTGTGCGTGTCGCGCAGCCGGTGGCCGCTTTCGGTTTCCTCGATGCTTGGCGTAGCACAGTCTATGAAGACCCCAGCTTCAACCGCACCACGGCCGATAGCCGGCCGGCCCTTCAGCTCGACCTCGTGGATGCCCGGCAGGTGCACGACCCGGCGTATATCTACTTCGAGCCGGGCGCGACGACTGGTGTCGATGCGCACTACGACGCCGAAAAGCTGCCCAATACTACGGGCCTGAATCTGGCCTCGGTGGCCGCTGGCACCGGCCTGGCCGTGAATGGCCTGCCCCTGCTCACTGCCTCTACCGTGGTGCCCCTGACGGTGGGCGTGCCCACCGCGGGCACCTACACCTTGCAGGCGGCCTCGCTGGCCAACTTCGGCGGGGCGGCCGTGTACCTGCTCGATGCCACTACCGGCCAGCAAACCGACCTGCGCCAGCAAGCGAGCTACGGCTTCTTGGCCAGCAGCGGGGCCTTGCTCGCCGGGCGTTTTTCGCTGCGCTTCGAGGCTGCCAAGCCGCTGGCTACCAGCACTGCCAGCCTGGCGGCCAGTGTAGCGCTCTACCCAAACCCGGCCCGCAAAATGGCGTGGGTAGAGCTACCCGCCACGCTGGGTCGCCAGCCCGTGGCGGCTACGCTACTCGATGCGCTGGGCCGGGTAGTGCGCAGCTATACGCTGCCCGCCCAGGGCACGCAGACGCACAGCCTGTCGCTGGCCGAGGTGCCGGCGGGCGTGTACGCGCTGCACCTGATGACCGGCGAAACGCAGGTGGTCAAGCGCTTGGTAGTAGAATAAGCAAGCGCTCATCCGCACGCAGGGCAGCCCGGCTGCTTTGCGCAGGAAGAAGCCAGCGGCCCAGCTGCCAAGCCGCTCAAAACCTAGTCCTTCCAAAAAGCCTGGTGCTATGCATCAGGCTTTTTTTGTGGGTAAGGGGGGGTGTGCAAGCCGCTTGCAAACCCAGGTTGCGACGTGGCAAGGGCATAAAAAATCGGAGTAGCCGGGCTGCGGCGGCAGGCTTGTAGGTAGGCTGCTTTCAGGGCCTCAAAGCCGCGTTGCGGCAACCGAACTCCAGTAAATCTGTGGCCGCGTCGCGGCTTTTGCCTGTTTGGAATAGCTGCCACAAACCTGCCGCCGCGCCCCGGCTACTCCCCCGCTTGGGTCAGTTAGCCTACCAAATAGCAATACAAACGAGTGAGCTTTCACCAGTACACTGCCCGCTATTCTATCCGCAAAATAGCTTAAACCCTATTTCAAGCAGGTTTAATTATAGCATAACGTGCCGGTAACGTGCCGGCCTCACGCGGCGGATAGCTTTGTCTGGTAGTATGGCCTTCCCAATTAGCTCTTCCGATAAGCACTATTTGGCTGCCTTAGCCCTGGGCAGTGAGGCGGCGTTTGAGGCGCTCTTTACCCGCTACTACGCCGGGCTTTTGCGCTACGCCAACACCCTGCTGCGCTACCCCAGCGACGCGGCGGAGGACGTGGTAAGCGAGGTTTTTGGCACCCTCTGGACTAGCCGCACGCAGCTGGCGGTGCACGGCTCGCTGGCCGCCTACCTCTACACGGCCGTGAAGCACCGCGCCTTTGACCGCCTGCGCGAGCAGCGTCGCACCCCGCTCGACGCGGCCGACGAGCTGCCCCAAACCCAGCCCGAAGCCGAGCACTTACAGCCCGACCAGCTGCTGGCTTTTCAGGAGCTGAGCGAGCAAGTGGGCCACCTCATCGGGCAGCTGCCCGAGCGCACGCGCCAGGTGTTTCAGCTGCACCGCGATGGCGGCCTGACCTACGAGGAGATGGCCGCGCTGCTGGGCATTTCCATCAATTCGGTGAAAACGCACATGTTTCGGGCGTTGCGCTTTTTGAAAAGCACGCTGTATGCCTCGGGCGTGCAGTAGGCTTTGGCTAGCCGAGCGGGCAAACCCGCACATTACCCCCAGGTTACCAGTATTATCCTTGCGTTAAGAGTGGTTTTTGGTGTCACGAGGTCGGCGGGCGGCGGCGTCATAACCCCAGACGACGGCCACCAGCGCCGGCCGCCGGCCCCTTGCAACAAGAAGACGCTTACCTGCTCATTGCCCGCTACCTCGCCCGCCAAACCTCGTCGGACGAAAACGCGCAGCTCGCCACCTGGGTGGCGCAGTCGCCCGAAAACGAGCGCACTTTTGAGCAATTGAAAACCGTGTGGCAAGCCAGCCAGACGCCCGCCGCCCCCGCCGAAACGGCGGCCGCCCTAAGCCGGCTGAAAGTGCGGCTGGCGCAGCCGGCCCCGGCGGCCGCCCCCGCGCCGCCCGTACGCCGCTGGCGGCTGCGGCTGGCGCCCCCCGCCCAACTAGCGGCAATGCTGCTGCTTTTGGCGAGCGTGCTGGGGGGGGCATTTTACTACACGCGGCCGGCTGCGGCGCTGGCCTACCGCGTGCACCGCACGCCGGCCGGGCAGCCGCAGCGCCTGCGCCTGGCCGATGGCTCGGTAGTCACGCTGGCCCCGCAGAGCCAGCTGCGCTACCCGGCTCAATTTGGGGGCGGCTCGCGGGAGGTGTATCTGGAAGGTGAGGCGTTTTTTGAAGTCAGCAAGGACCCGCACCGGCCGTTTCGGGTGCACAGCGGGGCATGGGTGACGCAGGTGCTCGGCACCAAGTTCAACGTGAGCGCCGTGCCGGGCGCCAGCCAGCTGGCCGTGTCGCTGGTCGAAGGCAAGGTGGAGGTGCTGGACAAGCAGGATAAATACCTGCTGGCACCGGGCCAGCAATTGCGGGCTGAGCGCGCCACGGGGCGCATTTACCGGCAGGCCTTCGACCGCAAGCAGGTGCTGGCGTGGCGGCGCAACCAGCTGGTTTTCAAGAACGAGAAACTGGCCGACGTGGCCAGCCAGCTAGAGCGCCGCTACGGCGTGAAGCTGGTATTTGCCGACACGGCCACGGCCGAGGTGCGCCTGTGGGCCACCTTCGATAACGAGCCCCTGCCCCGCGTGCTGGCCGCGCTGCGGCAGGCCGGCGGCCTTAGCTACCACCGCGAAGGGCAGGTGATATACCTGCGACGAGTACCCGCCGAGGCGGCCCCCAATTAGTGCTTTTCAGCTCCTAACCAGCTCATTCCTACTAGCATGAAGAACCCAATACCTCCCCGCCAAAAGCGGGCCTGGCGCAGCGCGCTCGCCGGCCTGGGACTGCTCACGCTGAGCCCCGCCCCCGCCGCCCTGGCCGCCCGCGGGCAGCTGGCCCGGCAAGAGCCCGCCGCCACGCCCTGCGCCCTCACGGTGCGGCAGCAGCCGCTGGCCGAGGTGCTGGCCAGCATCGAGCAGCAAACCGGCTACCGGTTTTTGGTGGTGGACCAGGCCGACCGGCTCAGCCGCCGCATCACGGTAGAGGCGCCGCACAGCAACCTCAAAACCGTGCTGGCACTGGTGGCGGCGCAGGCCAGCGTGCAGTTTACGGTGCAGGACAAGCGCATCGTGGTGAAGGCCGTGGAGCGCGGCGCGGCCCAAAATACCGCCGCCGCCGACCCGGTGCTGGTGCGCGGCCGCGTGCTGGACGAAAAAGGCGAGGCCCTGCCCGGCGTGTCCATCCGGGTGAAGGACGCCCCGACGGGCACCATTACCGGCAACGATGGCAGCTACCAGCTGAGCGTACCCACGGGTAGTACGCTGATTTTTAGCTTCGTGGGCTACGTAGCGCAGCAAGTGGCGGTGGGCGACAAAACGACCTATGACCTGGTGCTGCACGAAGACGCGAACAGCCTCGACGAGGTGGTGATAACGTCGCTGGGCATCAAGCGGGAGGAAAAAGCGCTGGGCTACGCCGTCACGAAAGTGGACAATGAGCAGCTGACGGAGGCCAAATCGAACAACTGGACCGATGCGCTTTCGGGCAAGGTGGCGGGGCTGAACCTGGTGCGCTCGGGCGGCGGGCCGGCGGGCTCCAACCGTATTATTTTGCGGGGCGAAAGCTCGCTGGCCGGCGACAACGACGCCCTGATAGTGGTGGATGGCGTGGTGCTGGGCGGCAGCAACCGCGCCACCGGCACCGGCAGCACGGCCTACTTGCAGGGCGAGTCGCCGGTCGATTTTGGCACCAGCCTCAACGACATCAACCCCGAGGACATCGAGTCGGTGACGGTGCTGAAGGGGCCGGCCTCCACGGCGCTCTACGGGGCGCGGGGCGGCAACGGGGCCGTGATTATCACCACCAAATCGGGCCAGGCGCACAAAAAAGGTATCGGCGTCACGTTCAATTCCAATTCGGCGTTCGAGTCGATTTCGCGCTGGCCCGACTACCAGTACGAGTACGGGCAGGGCACGGCGGGCGAGAATTATTACTCCTTCGGCAATACGGCCGACGGCCTCAGCACCCGCAGCACCAGCTCGGCCTGGGGGCCGAAGTTCAACGGGCAGTCGTATTACCAATACGACCCGGCCACCAACGCGGCCGGCGCCGAGCGCACGCCTTGGGTGGCGTACCCCGACAACCGCAAGGGTTTTTTCCAGACCGGGCGCACGTTTACCAACACGCTGGCCCTGGATGGCGGCACCGACCGCACGGCCGTGCGTCTGTCGCTCACCAACTTGCAAAATAAGTGGATTATCCCGAACACCGGCTACGACCGCAATACGGTGGCCCTGTCGGTGAGCCAGAAAGTGACTGACAACCTGCGGGTATCGGCCAAGGTGAACTACACCAACCGCTACAGCGACAACCTGCCTTCGACGGGCTATAACAACCAGACTATCATGTATTGGGCCAGCTTGCAGGTGCCTAATAACAACCTGGAGTGGCTGAAAGACTACTGGCTGCCCGGCGCGGTGGGCATCACGCAGCGCTACCCGTTCAGCAGCCTGGTCGATAACCCCTATCTCATTGCCAATGAGATGCTCAACAAGGCCAACCGGCACCAGCTCACGGGCAACGTGCAGGTGAATTATGCCTTCGCCAAGGGTTTTAACCTGATGCTGCGCTCGGCCATCGACTACTCGTATGAGGCGCGCTCGCAGCAGCGGCCCAAGGATACGGAGAAGTACAAGGAGGGTATGTTTCGGACGCAAAACATTTTCTCCCAGGAGATTAACAACGACTTCTTGTTGCAATACAGCCGCACGGTCAAGAAATTTGAAACCAGCCTCTCGGTGGGCGGCAGCCGCCTCAGCAACCGCTACAACAAGGACGAGCTGCGGGCCGAGCGCCTGCTGTACCCTGGCGTGTTCACCTTCGCCAACAGCCGCGACCTACCCATTGCGCTGCCCTACCGCGCCGAGTTTGCGGTGAACAGCTTCTACGGGCTAGCCACCATTGCCTACAATAAGTTTCTGTATCTGGACCTTACGGCCCGCAAGGACTGGAGCAGCACCTTGTCGAGCGCGAGCGGCATCACGAGCATTCCGCTGTATCCGTCGGCCAGCCTGAGCACGATAGTATCGGAGATTTTGCCGCTGCCCGAGGTGGTGTCGTTTGCCAAATTGCGGGCCTCGTGGGCGCGGGTGGGCAGCGGCGGCACCTCGCCCTACCTCACGTCGTACACCTACGCGGTAGCCACGGGCTTCCCGTCGGGCCTGAGCAACCCGAGCAGCATCGCCAACGCCGGCCTCAAGCCCCGCAGCACCGAAAGCGTGGAGCTGGGCGCCGACCTGCGCTTCTGGCAAAACCGCATCGGGCTGGACGTGGCCGTGTACCGCAACAACACCTCGAACCAGATTTTGAGCGTGCCCCTGGACCGCGCGTCGGGCTACGACCGGGCCGTACTCAACGCCGGCCTGGTGCGCAACGACGGCCTCGAAGTGCAGCTAAATGCCCGCCTGCTCAGCCAGGCCAAGGGCCTGGGCTGGCGCGTGTACGGCACCTACACCGCCAACCGCAACAAGGTAGTGGAGCTGGCCGATAGCCTCCTCACCTACCAGCTGCAGCGCGGCCCCGGCGGCCGGGGCTCGGTAGAGGCGCGGCCCGGCGGCAGCATGGGCGCCCTCTACGGGCGCGGCTACGAGCGCGCCCCCGACGGGCAGATTGTGTACCAAAACGGCTACCCCATCCTGGCCGATGGCGTGCAGTACCTGGGCAGCGCCCTGCCCCAGTGGAAAGCCAGCGCGGGCACCGAGTTTACGTACCGGCAATTCCGCCTGAATGTGCTGTTTGACAGCCAATTTGGGGCCAAGGCCTACTCGATGACCAACGCCGTGCTGGCCGAGGGCGGCAAAACCAAACTCACGCTGCCCGGCCGCTACAACGGCATCGTGGGCGAGGGCGTGATTCGCAACTCCGACGGCACCTTCCGCCCCAACGACGTGGTGGCCGAAAACCTGCCCACCTACTACACCGCCCACTACGGCCGCGACAACGTGGAGGCCAACCTCTTCCGCACCGACTTCATCAAGCTGCGCGAAATGCGCCTCGACTACACCCTGCCGCCCACGCTACTGCGCCGGCTGCACCTCACCACGGCCTCGCTGGGCGTGTACGGCCGCGACCTGTTCATCCTCACCAACTGGCCGGCTTTTGACCCGGAGTTTGGGACGCTCAATGACGGGACGATTGACCTGGGCTTTGAGCTAGGGCAGTTTCCGAGCACCCGCACGATGGGGATTAATCTGACGGTGGGGATATAGCCCGGGCGTGTGACCTCACCCCCCGGCCCCCTCTCCTTGGGGAGAGGGGGAGCCGAATGACTACCCAATGACTGCTGACGTCCGCTAGCGGTCGGCTCCCTCTCTCCCCAAGGAGAGGGGGCCGGGGGGTGAGGTTGAACGTCTGACGAGCACCTTCAACAACTTTATCTATAATGAAAAAACTACTCGCCTACTTCCTCCTCACCACCGCCCTGGGCGGCATTTCGGCCTGCACCAAGGGCTTTGAGGAGCTGAACGTTAACCCCAACCAAAACCCAAGCGTGATACCGGAGACGCTGCTGGCGCCGGCCCTGACGGGGATAGTGAAGAACAATATGGACCGCGCCATGCGCATCACCCACGAGCTGATGCAGGTGCACGTGTCGCGGGTCGATACCGACGAGTTTCACCGCTACGTCAGCCGCTCGGCCGAGGCCGACAACCTGTGGAACACCTGGTACACGCAGCTCACCGATTTTCGGGATATGTACAACAGCGCGGTGGCCGTGAAGAGCAACACCTTCATGGCCATTGCCCGCATCTGCGAAGTCTGGACGTTTTCGCTGCTCACCGATACCTTCGGCGACGTGCCCTACACCGAGGCTTTGCAGGGCCGGGCGGGCCTGTTGCAGCCCAAGTTTGATAAGCAGGAGGACATCTACCGCGACCTGTTTGTGAAGCTCGAAGAAGCCAACGACCTGCTAAAAACCAACGTGAACCTGAGCGCCGACCAGGCCCAGCTCGACCCGCTGTTCCAGGGCAACGCCCTGAAATGGCGCAAGTTTGGCAACTCGCTCTACCTGCGGCTGCTCATGCGCGTGTCCAACCGCACCGATGCCATCGCGCCGGGCGGCCTGAGCCCGCAGGCCAAGCTGCGCGACCTGGTGAATACCAACGCGGGCAACTACCCGCTCATCGCCAACAACGCGGAATCAGCCATTATGCGCTGGACCGGCACCGCGCCTTACCAGTCGCCCTTCCAGACCTGGCGCACGGCCGACTTCAACGCGTTCAGCTCGATGAGCGAGTTCTTCATCAACAACCTGACGAGCTGGAACGACCCGCGCCTCGCCAAATGGGCCACCCTCTCGAACGGCACCTACGAGGGCATCCCGAGCGGCTACGTGCCGGGCCAGATTCCGGCTGCCAAATCGACCTACCCCACGGCCCTGATGACCGAGCCGCTGCTCGGCAACATCCTCAACTACCCCGAGGTGCAGCTGCTGCTGGCCGAAGCCGCCCTGCGCGGCTGGATAACCGGCGACGCCAAAGCCTACTACGAAACCGGGGCCACCAACGGCATTACGCTCTGGGGCCTGGCCGCGCCCACCGGTTTCCTCACCAGCCCCGACGTGCAGTGGAGCGCCACCAGCACCACCGCTACCAAGCTCGACCAAATTCACGTGCAGAAGTACTACGCGCTGTTTTGCACCGACTTCCAGCAGTGGTACGAGTACCGCCGCACGGGCCACCCGGTGCTGCCCATCGGCCCCGGCGTGCGCAATAACCGCCAGATGCCCGCCCGCATCAACTACCCGGTGTACGTGCAGAGCCTCAACCAGCTGAACTACCAGGCCGCCGTGGCCGACCAGGGTGCGGATGATATCAATACGAAGGTGTGGTGGCAATTATAAACGTCTGTCATGCAGCGCGCAGCGAAGCATCTCGCGTGCTGCACTAACCTCAAAACGTCAGGATTTACTGCGCCACGCGAGATGCTTCGCTGCGCGCTGCATGACTAACGCCTTCTGCATCCTTTTTATGAAAAACCATTTCCTAGCCAGCCTGCTTCTCCTCGCCCTGGCCGCCACCAGCTGCCTCAAAGACAACCCCGACTACGCGGCCGGCGCGCCCAGCCCCAACGTGTCGCTCCAAGACCTGCGCGGCCTCTACCAGGGCAGCAGCGTGGTGCTGGAGCCGGGCCAGCTTTCGGGCGCGCACCAGGTCGTGGGCCTCGTCATTTCGAACGCGGCGGGCGGCAACGTGCCCGGCGGCCCCGGCACCATCGTGGTGCAAAACAAGCGGCGCGGCGTGGTGCGCGGCATCATCATCCCGATTACGGGCGGCACCGCGCCGACGCTGGCCGTGGGCGACTCGGTAGTGGTTGACATCAAGGGCGCGACGCTGGCCAAAAGCGCCGGCGCGCTGCGCCTCGAAGGCATCACGCCCGACCGCGTGCGCCGGGTGAGCAGCAATAACACCGTCGTGGCCCGCGATATCAACCTCAGCACGCTGCTGGCCGATGTCAACGCCTACGACGGCACGCTGGTGCGCATCACGGGCGCGAGCATTACGCCGCTGCCGGTATCGGGCGACACCTACGCGGGCAATAAAACCCTGGCCGACGGCAGCAACAACCGCGTTACGCTGCACACCGAAACCAGTGCCGCCTTTGCCACCCGGCGCGTGCCGGCCAGCGCCACGTTTGTGGGCATCGCGGTGGGCGCGCTCGATGCCGCGCAGGCCCCGGTGCCGCAGCTGTGGCTGCGCACCGCCGCCGATGCCGTGGACCCCAGCGGCCCCATTTACCCTGGCTTTCCCGAAAGCTTTGAGGCGGTGCCGCAGGCTACCAAAGGCAGCTACGACATGAACACGGCCGCCGTGCCCGACAACACCGTGCAGTTCGGCACCGGGCGCTGGAAGCTGTACCAAGCCATTTTGGGCAACACCTCGGGGCGCGACCGCTACACCGGCACCCAGGGCATCCGGCTGCAACAGGGCCTCACAGTGCCGGCCGTGGTCGAGATGAAATTTGACCTGCCCAACGGCGCTACCAAAGTCACGCTGCTCTACGGCGCCTACTACACCGACGCCGCCAGCTCGTGGAAGCTGGAGTACTCGCAGGACCAGGGCGCGACCTGGACGCAAACCGGCCCCACCATCACCGACGCCGGCAACTGGCAGCGCTCCGTCACTTTCCTGATGAGTATCAGCGGCCCCGTGCGCTTCCGCGTCAATAAGCTGGGCCTGGGCGCCAGCAACCCGCCCACCGTACTCAACGGCCGCCTGGGGCTCGATGACATCGCCATTTATGAGAATTAACCACGTAGCGCGGACTCTGTGAGTCCGCGAAGGCAGTAGTCTACCTCACCAACTGCACCCTTTGCGAAATCGCCCCCAGCCGCCAGCCGCTTGGCCTCTTACCCCCTATCCCCTTCGCGGGCTCGCAGAGCCCGCGCTACACCTCTCCCCATGTTCCGCCGCAAATTCCTTCAAAGCCTGGGTTTCGTGGGCGCTGGCCTCAGCCTGCCGCTAGCCCCCGCCGCCCTCGCCGCCACCGATGCCGAGCAGCCCACCGGCCAAAAGCTCCCCCTCGGCCCGCTCACCATCCGGGGCAAGGTGCACCACAACGGCACCGGCCTGCCGGGCGTGGCCGTGACCGATGGCTACAACATCGTGCTCACCGACAAAGCCGGCAAATACACGCTCGAAAGCAACGCCACGGCCGAATTTGTACACGTGTCGGTGCCGCGCGGCTACGCCTTTCCGCACGAGAAAGGCGTGGCGCGCTTCTACCAAGTCATCAAGCCGGGCACGACGAAAATGACCGCCGATTTTGCCCTGCAAAAGCTGGCCGGCGACGACACTAAGCACACCTTCGTTGTCTGGGCCGACCCGCAGATGATAAATAAAAAGGACTGTCGCGAGCTGCTCACCAGCTCGGCGCCCGACCTGCAAAAGCTGGCCGCGCAGTACGACGCCAGCACCACGTTTGCCATCGGCTGCGGCGATTTGGTGTGGGATAAGTTTGAGCTGTTTGAGGACTACAAAAAGGCGGTCGAAATCAGCAAAATCCCGTTCTTCCAGGTTATCGGCAACCACGACCTCGACCTTACCGCCCGCGCCGACGAGGGCTCGTCGCGCACGTTTAAGAGCCATTTTGGGCCCACGTATTATTCCTTCAACCGGGGCGAGATTCACTACGTGGTGCTCGACAACGTCTTCTTTATCGGGCCGCCCAAAAAGTACATCGGCTACCTGCCCGAGCAGCAGCTACAATGGCTGGAGCAGGACCTCAGCCACGTGAAGCCCGGCACCACCGTCGTGGTGGCGCTGCACATTCCGGTGAACAGCGGCGACCAGCGCCGCAACAACCTCAAGGAAGAATCGCTGGGCGGCGTGGTGTCGAACCGGGCCGAACTCTACCGCATTCTGAAGCCCTACACGGCGCACATCATGTCGGGCCACACGCACGTGTGCGAGAAGATTTTTCACGAAAACACCATTGAGCACACCCACGGCGCGGTGTGCGGCGCGTGGTGGACCGGCCCCATCTGCACCGACGGCACGCCCAGCGGCTACGGCGTGTACGAAGTCAGCGGCCCCAACCTCAAGTGGTACTACAAATCGGTGGGCCACCCGCGCGAGCACCAGTTTCGCAGCTACCCTAAGGGCAGCGCGCCCGAGCACCCAGCCGACGTGGTGGCCAACGTCTGGAACTGGGACCCGCAGTGGAAAGTGACCTGGTTTGAAAACGGCGTGCGCCAGGGCGAGATGCGCCAGCAAACCGGCCTCGACCCGCTAGCCGTGAAATTGCAGGCCGGCGACCAAATCCCGGCCAAGCACAAGTGGGTTGACCCCACCATGACAGACCACCTCTTTTTCGCCACGCCCTCGGCCGGAGCCAAGGAAATTCGCATTGAGGTGACTGACCGATTTGGGCAGGTGTATAGCGACACGGTAGCGGTGTAATTCAATTGTAGCTTGGACTTTGTAGTCCGAGCTACTTTTCCTTATGAAATACTTCATCGCCCTCGCCTTCCTCACGCTGCCCGCCGCCGCGCAGCAGCGCCCGCCGTTCGACCTGCAAGGCCACCGGGGCGGCCGCGGGCTGATGCCCGAGAACACTATTCCGGCCATGCGCCGGGCACTGGCCCTGGGCGTGACCACGCTGGAAATGGACGCCGCCATCAGCCAAGACAAGCAGGTGCTGCTCTCGCACGACCCGTATATGAATGCGGACTTTGTGTACCGGCCCGATGGCCAGCCGCTGACCAAAGAGGCAGGTAAAGGATTAAAAATATACAGCTTGCCCTACGCCGAAATCCGGCGCTACGACGTGGGCAGCCACGGCAACCCCAAGTTTGAGCGGCAGCAGCGGCTGCGCACCTATAAGCCGCTGCTGGCCGAGGTTATCGACTCGGCCGAGGCGTATGCGCGGCGCACGCACCGGCCCGCGCCCTACTATAATATCGAAACGAAAACCACCCCGGCGGGCGACGGCGTGAACCACCCCGCGCCCGACGAGTTTGTGCGGCTGCTGCTGGCCGTCATTGCCCAAAAAGGCGTCCAAAGCCGCGTCATTATTCAGTCCTTCGACCCGCGCACGCTCGAAGTAGTGCACCGCGCACAGCCGCAGCTGCGCACCGCGCTGCTGGTCGATAACCCCGACGGGCTGGCCCAAAACCTGGCGCGCCTGAGCTTTCGGCCCAGCATCTACAGCCCGGCTTATAAGCTCGTGACGCCGGCGCTGGTGCAGGCCTGTCACCAGCAGCGCCTGTCCGTCATTCCGTGGACGGTGAACACGCCCGCCGAGGCCGCCGGGCTGCTGGCAATGGGCGTGGATGGCCTGATTACGGACTACCCCGATATGCTGCAAGGCAAGTAGCGCCCGCGCCCGGCGCGAAGCGAGCGCAGACGGGGCGCAGTCTGGAAATATTCGTAAAAAAATTCATCTTCGCTCGCTCCGGAAACGACGAGCTTATTCATAATCACCTGCTAATTAGTCCCTTCATCTTGGTCGCTCGGCCAAGATGAAGGGACTATGTGTTTTTGCAGTCCATTTCTTCATAACGTCTTAATGGCAGCGGGCTGAGTTTTGTAGTACCCAGCCCGGCACAGCAGCTCCTGTGTCGACTTATTCCCTCGGTTTTGCTTTCCCAGATTCAAATTCGAGCCAGTGGCCCCGCTGGTGTTCATCGGCTTGTGCACCCGCACGGCCAAGCGCGCAGCATGTAAAAACGTTTATTTGGTAAGGGCCGCCGCCGGCTTCTTTTGGGCGCGCCAATCGTCACTATGGGCCGGGCTGCGGGCAAGCTGGCCGGCCCACGGCCGGGGCGGCCCGCGGGGCGCCGCCTCCTTCTTCAACCTACTATTTTCCGGGATTACCAAGCGCCTATTTATGGTACTTACTGCTGTTATAAAGAGAACGTTTTTGCTGCTTGCCCTGAGCTCGGGCGGCATGCTGGCCACTAGCTGCGGCGACAAGAAAGAAGAAAAGGAAGAACAAATCAAGCTTTTGGTCACCAGCCCCTTGCAGAAGGACACGGCCATCACCAAGGAGTACGTGGCCCAGATACACGCCTACCAGCACATCGAGCTGCGGGCTTTGGAGAAGGGCTACCTGCAAAAGATATTCGTGGACGAGGGCCAGCTGGTGCGCGAGGGCCAGCCCATGTTCCAGATTACGCCGCTGGTCTACAATGCCGACGTGCAGAAGTCGCAGGCCGAGGCCAACTACGTGGGCATCGAGTACAAGAACACCAAAAGTCTGGCCGATAGCAACATCGTCTCCAAAAACGAGCTGGCCTTGGCCAAGGCCAAGTACGACAAGGCCAAGGCCGAGGTATCGCTGGCCCAGACGCACTTGCAGTTCACGTCCATCAAGGCCCCGTTTACGGGCATCATGGACCACTTTCAGGGCCGGCTGGGCAGCCTCGTGGACGAGGGCGACCTGCTGACGACGCTCTCCGACAACAGCAAGATGTGGGTGTACTACAACGTGCCCGAGGCCGAGTACATCGCCTACAAGGAGCACGCCAAGGCTGGCGACCAGGACGTGAGCGTGCGCCTGCTGATGGCCAACAACGAGGTGTTCCCCTACCCCGGCAAGGTGCAGGCCATTGAGGCCGACTTTAACAACGAAACTGGCAACATCGCCTTCCGCGCCACCTTCCCCAACCCCAAGGGCCTGCTGCGCAACGGCGAAACCGGCAGCGTGCTCATGACCGTGCCGCTGCGGCACGCCCTGCTCGTGCCCCAAAAGGCCACCTTTGAGGTGCTCGAAAAGAAGTTTGTGTACGTGGTGGATAAACACAACGTGGTGCACCAGAAGGAGGTCAACGTAGCCTCCGAAATGCCCGACCTCTACGTCATTAAGGACGGCATTGCGCCCACCGACAAGATTTTGCTCGAAGGCATCCGCAAGGTGAAGGACGGCGACAAAATCAGCTACACCTACGAGGCGCCCGAACAGGTGCTGCCCAAGCTGAAGGTGTACAGCGAGTAACTGACGTGCTGCATGGCTGGCTTGTCGAGGGGCCGGACTGCCGAATTGGCGGTCTGCTGCGAAGCCGCGCCAGTCGGCCAGCGCTTCCCCTGCCCCGCTAGCCACCCATCCAGCCATTCAACCGTCCAGCCATTCAACTAGTAGCTAGCTATGTTCAGTAAATTCATCAGGCGGCCAGTCTTTGCCATCGTCATTTCGGTGGTCATCGTGTTCATGGGCATACTGGCCATCAAAACCCTGCCCACCTCGCAGTTTCCCGAGATTTCGCCGCCCATGGTGATGGTGAGCTGCGCCTACCCCGGCGCCAGCGCCAAGGTGCTCACCGAGTCGGTACTCATCCCGCTGGAGCAGGCCGTGAACGGCGTGCCCGGCATGAAGTACATGACCTCCGACGCCGTGAGCGCCGGCGAGGCCAACATCCAGATTGTGTTCAACCTGGGCACCGACCCCGAGCAGGCCGTCGTAAACGTGAACACCCGCATCGCGCAAGTCGTCAACCGCCTGCCGGTGCTAGTGCAGCGCGAGGGCCTCATCGTGAACCGCGTGGTGCCCAACATGCTGATGTACGTGAACTTGTACAGCAAGGACAAGGGCACGGACATGAAGTACCTGTTCAACTACGCCGGCGTGAACATGATACCCGAGATTCAGCGCATCGACGGCATCGGGCGCGCCAGCATCCTGGGTAGCCGGCAGTACGCCATGCG
>JAKONR010000155.1 GCA_022701825.1 Hymenobacteraceae bacterium
GGGTAGCTGCTGCCCTCCACGTCCATCACAAACTGCACCACGCCGCCGGCCTTGCCGCAGCCAAAGCACTTGTAGAGCCCCTTGCTCGGATTTACCGAGAAGGACGGCGATTTTTCGTTGTGAAACGGGCAGCAGGCCCAGTAGTTCTGGCCCTGGCGCTTGAGCTGCACGTAGTCGCCCACCACCTCCAGAATGTCGGCGGCGTGGATAATCTGGTCAACGGTTTCTTTGGGGATACGGGCCACGGGTCAGGATTAGAGCAGTCAAATTTACGCCTCGCGCGGCGGGTGCAGCGCGGCCGTGGGGCAGGCTTGCCGCCCGCGCGCAAAGCGCGCCTACTGGCGCGCGGGCGGCAAACCTACGCTACCGCTTAGCGCTGGCAGCGCGAAAACGGTTGCGCTATTTTCTACGCAATCAATCACCTGGATTAGCTATTTCCTCATCTTTTTTGCCAACCCGTTCAGCTTACCTACCGTAAGTGGGCCACCCCGCAAGACAATTCAGTCTTGTTTTCTTACCATGCGGCGGCTACCGGCTAGCCGCACTATCCACTTTCAGGTTATGACACCTCACACTGACTCTCATTTGCCCGCAGCCCCGGCTCCGGCAGTAGCCACCAAGCGTATTTCCTGGGGCGCTATTTTGGCCGGTACCGTGCTGGCGTTGGTTATTCAGCTGGCCCTGAGCCTGCTGGGCCTCGGCATCGGCCTGGGCACCATCGACCCGCTCACCGAGCAAAACCCCATGGCCGGCATCGGCATCGGGGCCGGCATCTGGTGGGTGGTGAGCATGCTGGTTTCGCTGTATTTGGGCGCTACCGTGGCCAGCCGCCTAGCCGGCATGCCCCGCCCCACCGATGGCATGCTGCACGGCCTGCTCACGTGGTCAGTGGTTACGCTGCTCACGTTCTACCTGCTCACTACGGCCGTGGGCCGCATCATTGGCGGCGTTACGGGCGTAGCGGGCCGCGCGCTTTCGGGCGTAGGCAGCGCCGTAGCCGCCGTGGCTCCTGAGGCCGGCGACGCCCTCAAAGGCGAATTGAAAGAGCAAGGCATCGACCTCAACGACGTGAAGCAGCAGGCCCGCCTGCTGCTGCGCCAAACCGGCAAAGCCGAGCTAAGCCCCGAAAACCTCGAGCGCACGGCCAAAACCGCCGGCCGCGAGGCCAAAAACGAAGCCGGCCAAGCTGCGGCTAACCCCCAGGCGGCCGACGACAACCTCGATGAGCTTATCGACCGCCTCGGCGACCAGGCCAAAGGCATCGGCAATGCCGCCGACCGCGACGCGGCCGTGAACGTGGTGATGAAGCGCACCGGCAAGACCCGCGCCGAGTCGGAGCAGATTGTAGACAACTGGATTGCCACCGCCAAGCAAGCCCAGGCCAAGCTGGCCGAAGCCAAAGTGAAAGCCGAAGCCACCGCCCGCCAGGCCGGCGATGCCGCCGCCGAAGGCTTGTCGAAGGCCGCGCTGCTGGCCGCGCTAGGCCTGGGCCTGGGGGCCGCTGCCGCCGCCTTTGGGGGCCGCCACGCCGCCCCGCGCTCGGTAGTAGTAGCCTAGCCAGCGCAGTTTTCAGGCCGGTGCTTGAATGGGGGCAGAAAGGCATATTTGCGTCTCGTCGTTGTTGGGCTCGCCTGGCGTGAGACGCAAATATGCGTCTCTACCCCACTTGAAACTGCTTTAAAGGAGTCCAATTTAACAAAGAAGCCCAGCCAATTAATTGGCTGGGCTTCTTTGTTAAATTGGACTCCTTTAAAGCAGTTTCAAGTGGGGTAGAGACGCATATTTGCGTCTCACGCCAGGCGAGCCCAACAACGACGAGACGCAAATATGCCTTTCTGCCCCCATTCAAGCACCGGCCTGAAAACTGCGCTGGCTAGGCTACTACTACCGAGCGCGGGGCGGCGTGGCGGCCCCCAAAGGCGGCGGCAGCGGCCCCCAGGCCCAGGCCTAGCGCGGCCAGCAGCGCGGCCTTCGACAAGCCTTCGGCGGCGGCATCGCCGGCCTGGCGGGCGGTGGCTTCGGCTTTCACTTTGGCTTCGGCCAGCTTGGCCTGGGCTTGCTTGGCGGTGGCAATCCAGTTGTCTACAATCTGCTCCGACTCGGCGCGGGTCTTGCCGGTGCGCTTCATCACCACGTTCACGGCCGCGTCGCGGTCGGCGGCATTGCCGATGCCTTTGGCCTGGTCGCCGAGGCGGTCGATAAGCTCATCGAGGTTGTCGTCGGCCGCCTGGGGGTTAGCCGCAGCTTGGCCGGCTTCGTTTTTGGCCTCGCGGCCGGCGGTTTTGGCCGTGCGCTCGAGGTTTTCGGGGCTTAGCTCGGCTTTGCCGGTTTGGCGCAGCAGCAGGCGGGCCTGCTGCTTCACGTCGTTGAGGTCGATGCCTTGCTCTTTCAATTCGCCTTTGAGGGCGTCGCCGGCCTCAGGAGCCACGGCGGCTACGGCGCTGCCTACGCCCGAAAGCGCGCGGCCCGCTACGCCCGTAACGCCGCCAATGATGCGGCCCACGGCCGTAGTGAGCAGGTAGAACGTGAGCAGCGTAACCACTGACCACGTGAGCAGGCCGTGCAGCATGCCATCGGTGGGGCGGGGCATGCCGGCTAGGCGGCTGGCCACGGTAGCGCCCAAATACAGCGAAACCAGCATGCTCACCACCCACCAGATGCCGGCCCCGATGCCGATGCCGGCCATGGGGTTTTGCTCGGTGAGCGGGTCGATGGTGCCCAGGCCGATGCCGAGGCCCAGCAGGCTCAGGGCCAGCTGAATAACCAACGCCAGCACGGTACCGGCCAAAATAGCGCCCCAGGAAATACGCTTGGTGGCTACTGCCGGAGCCGGGGCTGCGGGCAAATGAGAGTCAGTGTGAGGTGTCATAACCTGAAAGTGGATAGTGCGGCTAGCCGGTAGCCGCCGCATGGTAAGAAAACAAGACTGAATTGTCTTGCGGGGTGGCCCACTTACGGTAGGTAAGCTGAACGGGTTGGCAAAAAAGATGAGGAAATAGCTAATCCAGGTGATTGATTGCGTAGAAAATAGCGCAACCGTTTTCGCGCTGCCAGCGCTAAGCGGTAGCGTAGGTTTGCCGCCCGCGCGCCAGTAGGCGCGCTTTGCGCGCGGGCGGCAAGCCTGCCCCACGGCCGCGCTGCACCCGCCGCGCGAGGCGTAAATTTGACTGCTCTAATCCTGACCCGTGGCCCGTATCCCCAAAGAAACCGTTGACCAGATTATCCACGCCGCCGACATTCTGGAGGTGGTGGGCGACTACGTGCAGCTCAAGCGCCAGGGCCAGAACTACTGGGCCTGCTGCCCGTTTCACAACGAAAAATCGCCGTCCTTCTCGGTAAATCCGAGCAAGGGGCTCTACAAGTGCTTTGGCTGCGGCAAGGCCGGCGGCGTGGTGCAGTTTGTGATGGACGTGGAGGGCAGCAGCTACCC
>JAKONR010000158.1 GCA_022701825.1 Hymenobacteraceae bacterium
GCGGCTTCTTCCAGAATAACTTGGCGCTTAGTGGGTTTGCCGTTCTTGGTCATAGTGCATACACTAACGCCCTGTCTGGCAAAGTAGCCAGGCAGGGCGTTGGGCGGTAGTAGTAAGAACCCATCCGGGAGGGTGGAGAGGGTGGGTGGGAGTTGGAGCCGCTGGCGTAGGGTGGGAGGATGGCCAGGGTGGAAAGTAGGTGGCGGCCGGGGCCGGCACTACGAAACGTAGAACGGGTTCTTACTAACGCGGGTGGGAATAAAGATTGGGTGGGACAAATGTACAGCCTTATTCGGAATTGACTAACAAATGTTAGTTATTTTTACTAACAAGTGTTAGTTAGTCTTATAAAGCATTGTTTTTCAACGATAAAATTTTCAATTGAAATAAGTGCTCCAAGCCGGGCTTTAAAAACTAAAATCGACCTGCAGGCTCAAATAGCTCCCGGTGGGCAAGGGCGCGGCCGCGTCGGCGGGGGTGCGGCGCGGCGCGATGTAGTGCCCGGCCAGGGTGTAGGCCAGCGCGCCGCGCTCGGCCCGCAGAGGTAGTGCCAGCTCGTAGCCGAGCAGGCGCACGGCCTGCGACAGGGTTTCGGTGGTAGTCGTGGTGGTTTTGCGGCGGCCGTGCGCCTTGGTAATAGCTGTGGTAGCAGTGGGGTAGGTGCCGCCGTAGCGGGCCAGCGCCAGCGGCGAGCCCCACAGCACCTGCGCCTCGGGCGTGAGGCTGACTTCATCGAAGCCCAGCCACTCCGCTCTCTTGAACGCGCTGCTCAAGCCCAGCGTAAGGGTCTGGGCCGACGACTTGCCAAAGAAAAAGTTGTAATCGGCGGCAACTTGCAGCGGCCCCAGCTGGTAGGCCGTGTAGGCCTCTAAGCCGTTGGGAATGAGCCGGTCGGTAGCGCTGAGCGGCGGCGTGAAAAACACCCGGTCGTAGGAAATAGCGTACGTCCAGTTATCGGTAAAATCGTTGGCGTAGCCCAGCTCCAGCTCGGTAAAGGCGTAGCGCGGCGGCTGGCTCTGCTGAAAATAATAGCCGCCCACAGTGCCGTAGAGGCCACTACGGTGGCTGTAGGTGAGGCTCGGGGCCAGCGAAAGCGCATGGTCGCCGTACTCACGGCCCAGGTAAAAGCTGCGCTGGTCGGCCAGTATGCTCAGCGTCCAGCCAGAGGCAGCGGTGGCAGTGTCGCGGGCAGCCGCGGCGGGCGGCCCGGTGGTGTTTAGCTGGGCCAGCAGCGGGCTGGGCAGCAGGAGCAGGGCGAGTAAAAATGGTTTCATACGCAGGAAGAAACCAAGGTAAAGCAGCGAGGTGAACATAAGCTGAACAGCGCCCGCGTTCGGCCTTGACTATGGCCCAAGTAATGGCGACCAGCGAAGGAGCTCGCCGCTGCTGCGCAAGTAGTGGGTACGCGGCAAATGAGACCCGCGCTCGCCCGCCGCGCCCGCGTTAGCCACCAAAAAACCAGGCTTGAGCCGAGCAAAAGCGGCCGCCCAAAAGCCGGCCCAAGCCCCGCCGGCCTTGGACTTGGCCTTGGCGGCTAGCCCAAGGCCAGCAGCTGCCCGGCGGCGGCCCACGGCGTGAGCTGGCCGCCGGCCACGGCCTGCCGCGTGGCGGCCAGGGCGCCTTGCACGGCGGCGCGGCCGTAAAACTGGGCTTCCAGTGCCTGGCGCACGGCTTCGTCGAGCCACTGCACCTGCTGCTGGGCGCGGCGGGCGGCCCAGTAGCCGCTGGCCTGGGTGTGGGCGGCGTAGTCGCGCACGGCCTGCCAGGCCTCGGGCAAGCCCGCGCCGGTGAGGGCCGAGCACGTGCCTACCGGCACCACGCGCCCCGAAGCCGCTGGCGGAAACAAATGCAGCGCGCTGGCGTAGTCGCGGGCGGCGCGGGCAGCGGCGGCCTCATTGCCGCCGTCGGCCTTGGTGATGAGCAGCGCGTCGGCCATTTCCATGATGCCGCGCTTCACGCCCTGGAGCTCATCGCCGGCCCCGGCCAGCAGCAGCAGCAGAAAAAAATCGACCAGGCCGTGCACGGCCACCTCGCTCTGGCCCACGCCCACAGTTTCAACGAAAATGACGTCGTAGCCCGCCGCCTCGCACAGCAGCAGGGCCTCGCGGGTGGCGCGGGCCACGCCGCCCAGGCTGCCTCCGGCCGGCGAGGGCCGGATGAAGGCGCGCGGGTGGGCCGCCAGCGCGGGCATCCGGGTTTTATCGCCCAAAATGCTGCCGCCCCCCTGCGGCGAGCTGGGGTCGATGGCCAGCACGGCGAGCTTTTGGCCCAGCTCCTCCACGATGTGCAGCCCCAGGGCCTCAATAAACGTGCTTTTGCCCACGCCCGGCACGCCCGTAATGCCCACTCGCACCGCGCCGCCCGTGCGGGGCAGCACCGCTTGCAGCACCTGCTGGGCCAGTATTTGGTGCCGGGGCAAGGTGCTTTCAACCAGCGTGATGGCACGGGCCAGCACGCCGCGCTGGCCGGCCGCCAGGCCCTGGGCGTAGTCGGCGGCGGAAAGGAGAGGAGCAGGCATGGCCGCAAAATAGCGCCCCGCCGCCCGCTTAGTGCGCGGCCTTGCGGTTCGCGCCTGGCCGGGGGCGCGCCCGACGCCGACCGCCAGGTCGTGTGAGCGTACGATGTTCAGTCGTCTTTTTCAGCAAAAGCGAGCCCTTCCCAGGTGCCGCGCTCCGTAGGTCAGTAGCTTTGCAAAAAGGCTATATTTACGCCTCTCGCCCCAATGAAAAACTTATCGGCCTTTTTGCCCGCTGCGCTGCTGCTGGCTACGCCCGCGCTGGCCCAAAACGAGCTCAGCAACTTCTCGGCCACTGGCCGGGGCGGCGTCATCAATACGTTTGCCGTGGGCTACCAGGCCATTGGCATCAACCCCGCCAACCTGGGCCGCCCCGACGGGGCCAGGGTAGCTTTCACCATTGGCGAGGTGGGCGTGGGCGTGGGCTCGCAGTCCTTGACCCGGACGCAGTTCGACAAGCTTCTCTTTCATAACGGCGACCCGCTGAGTGCCGCCGAGCGCACCGAGCTGGTGAACGGCCTCACCAGCGATAATACGCTCAATTTCAACGCTGACGTTACGGCGCTGGCTTTGTCGGTAAGGTTGCCGGGCGGGTTTGGCGGGCTGGCCTTTTCGGCGCACCAGCGCCTTAATGGCCGCTTTGCTTTCAACAGCAACGGGGCCGACATTGTGGTAAACGGCCGCCGGGCGGCCATCATTCAGCAGTATTATGATGCCGCCGGCAACCCGCGCAGCGGCAGCACGCCGCCCGCGCTGTCGGCCGCCCTCGACGGCACGGTGCTGCAACTGGCCGCCACCAACGAGTACAACGTGAGCTACGGCAAGGAAATCATCCGCCTGCCCGGCGTGCTAAAGCTGACGGTGGGCGTGGGCTACCGCTACCTGCAGGGCGTGGGCGTGGCCGACGCCCGCTTTAGCGGCAGCGGCGGCCTCACGGCGTACACGGCGCTTTCGCCGGTTTTTGGCTTCAGCTACAGCCCTTCGCTGCAAGGCAACCCTAGCTTTAACTACCAAAATGGCGGCGAGCTGCAGCCCGTGGGCACCGGCAATGGCTTCGACCTGGGCCTGGCGGCCGAAATAGGCAAGGTGGTGCGCGTGGGCGCCTCGGTCACGGACCTTGGCAGCATGACCTGGAAGGGCAACCTGCTCACCGTGAACGACCAGCAGCTGCGCTACCCCCAGTACGACGGCACCCAGGATTACAACGTTATCCAGGGCATTATCGACCAGTTTGCCAACGACACCAAGTCGCTCTTCACCTACCAGCCCGAGCGCGCATACAAGGCCCAGCTGCCCGCTAAGCTGCGCCTGGGCGGCGGCGTGCGCATTTCGGAGTACTTCGAGGCCGGCCTCGATGTCACGGTGCCCCTCAACCAGGTGGCCGGCAACCTGCCCAGCACTTTCGTGGGCGCGGGCCTCGACTACAAGCCCGTGCGCTGGCTGCGCCTGAGCAGCGGCCTGAGCGGTGGCGCGGGCTACCGCGCCAGCCTGCCCTTGGGCCTCACCGTAGTTACCTCCGTGTGGGAGGCTGGCCTCAGCACCCGCGACGTGACGGGGTATTTTTCCGACAAGAGCCCCTACGTGTCGGCAGCGGTAGGAATATTGCGCTTTAAGATAGGTGCGGGCACTGAATGAGCTGATTTGAAATCGGTCTTGTAGTGCGATGTGTCGGGATTCTTGTCAAAATCGCCTCTTTGGGGCAGGTAGTCGCGTAAAAACAGGCAGTACTAGGGCTTACGCACCTACCTGCCCCTGGTGGCGGGCGCTGGGCGAGGGGCCGGCCTGCTACTAGCTTGCTTGGCCCCACCAACCGTGGCCGCCCCTAAACCGGCCTGGCCTGCCGGGCGCGCATCAAAAAAGCGCACGCACTGGCCGGCTGTAGCTGGCCGGGCAACTCCTGTGCTAATGCCCGGGCTGCGGCCGGCGCGCGCAAAGCCGAATCGCTACCGTATGGTGGCGCGCTTGCCAGCGTGCTTTCGGCAGCTGCAAAACGCACTGGCGGCTAGCACTGCGCTGCCTCCTCATTCTTTAAGGCCTGGCGCCCGAGGCGCTAGTCGCACGTGCTCTGGCATTCCACTACGCCCAAATGGTTTTCCACCGTCTGGGCCCCGGCCTCGCGGGCCTCGCGGGCGGCCTGCTGGTGCTCCAGCCAGGTATCGACGGTGCCGGTGAGGCTGGCCCGGCCCTGCACTACCTGCACGTTGATGGCTTGGTCGTGCAGGCTGGCTACCCAGGCGTAGCGCGCACGGATGCGCTCGGCCACGGCGAGGTCATCGTCGGTAGCGGCCGCCGCCGCTGGGCTGCCTTCCGCAGGCGCAAGCTGGGGCGGGGGCGCTGCGTGTGAGTCTGCCAGCGTGAGGTGGCTCTCGACCGCCATTACGCCATCGATGCCCGAAGCCAGGCCGCAGGCGTGCTCCTGCTCGAAGTACGTCGCCACGCGGCCGTAGAGGTGCGCATTGCCAGCTGCCGGGCACGGCGCTGCACCAGGTCAAAACCTTTACCGAAAAGCCCAGCCTAGAACTGGCCAGGAGCTTTTTGCACAGCGGCGATTTTCTGTGGAACGCGGGCTTGTTTGTGTGGCGGGCCGACGTTATCCGGCGGGCTTTCGAGCGCGACCTGGGCGAAGTGGCCGACCTCTTTGCCGAAGGCAGCGCCCAGCTGGGCACGCCCGCCGAGGCCGACTTTATCGACTGGGCCTACGCCCGCTGCCCCAACGTGAGCATCGACTACGGCATCCTGGAAAAGGCGGATAACGTGTACGTGCTGCCCGCCGATATTGGCTGGAGCGACCTCGGCACCTGGGAGTCGCTGTACCGCGTGGGCGAGCGCGATGCCGAGCACAACGTGGTAGATGGCGAAGTGCTGCTGTACGACACCCAGGACTGCCTCATCAAGACCCCGCCCGGGCGCTTGGTGGTGGTGCAGGGCCTCGACCACTACCTCGTGGCCGAGCACGACAACGTGCTGCTCATTTGCCAGCGCAGCGAAGAGCAGCGTCTGAAGGACTTCGTGCACGATGCCAAAGCCCGCCGAAACGGTAACTATTCCTAGGTGTGGGTCGGTAGCTAGGGTGGTGGCTTCGGCTAGAGCCTGGCGGCTCCTGAATAGCTACCAGCAGGGCAGCCATTCAGGAGCCGCCAGGCTCTAGCCAAAGCCAACGCGTGGCCGCAATTCGTGGGTAAGCTTCACCATGGCCATTGAACCCAAGGTGCCCGCTTTTGCCAATGCCGCGGAGCCCAGATTAAGGCCATTCTCGCTCAGCATTCGCAAGCCAGCGCGGCGGTAACACTTAGCCCAAGCCAAGCCAAGCCAAGGCGTGCTCAATAACCCAGCGCGAAGCTGTGGGTGCCACCAAACAGGCAGCTGGCCAGCTACTGCTGCCAGCCTGGGGCTACTTGATTGTCACGGGGTCCGGCTCTGCGCTTTGGGCGTCGGCCAAAGCCAGCGGGAAAGCATGACGAGCACTGCCAGCCTTATTCGGGGCGCGTATTGGCAAAGCTGACGCGCGGCCTCGCTCGTCGCAGGGTCCTTTTACGCCACCTGGCGGCCGCCGCCAAGGGCTTGCCCTGCAAGTACTAGCCGGGTTGCTGGCCGCAAAGGAAGTGCCCCCACTCTGGCACTATATCCACTATATCCCAGGCCAAAATCGGCTCTCTTCCGGCCAAAAGCAGCAAAGCTGGCGCCCGCCTGGGCGTGTGGCCCACTCGGTGGGGGCGGCGGGGGTAGTGGCGCCTGGCCAAACGGCGAGTAGCTTCGCCGGGCTAATACTTTGTAGATATGGGCTGCCACGCTACTTCTTTTCGGGTTAAAACACTGTGTTACGGGGCGCTGCTGGGCCTGGGTAGCTGCACGGTGGGCCGCGTTACGCAGCTCGACCCCGGCTACTACCAGGTGGTGCAAACCAACGACTCGCTGCTGACCCAGGCCGTGGCCGAGGCGCCGCGCCACCGCTTCTACATCGAGCAGCCCGCCCCCGACACGCTGCTGCTCTACCGCCCGGCGGCCGGGCCGGGGGCGCCCCTGCGCTACGGCCTGCGCCCCCGCCACCGCGCCGTGCTGCTGCACCGCGAGTTCGATTTTGACATCTTCACGCTGCCTTTCAAAATACGCCCCGGCCGCGAGGGCGTGCCCGTGGCGCTCAATACCACCTTCAACGCGGCGCTGTACCTGGGCCGGCGGCTCGATTTTTACCACCTCACCCGTCACCGCACCCCGTCGGGCCGCGCCACGCCGCTCATTCGCACGGTGGGGCTGGGCTACGGCCTGTTCACCGGGCTGGGCTCGTCGCTTATTTCGGCCGACCTCACCCGCGGCCAGGCCGCGCTCGACTACGAAGGCCTCGTCATTCACAGCGGGGCCGCCGCCATCTACGATGCCCGCGTCTTCAACATTGGCGTGGCCGTGGGCATCGACCAGCTCCTTGGCCCCGATTCCGCCTACTGGATTTATCAGCGCCGGCCGTGGTTTGGGCTGCTTTTTGGCCTGAACCTGAACTAGGGTGGTTAGTTTCAATTGGATTTGAAGCGATGCCCAAAACGCCTGTCCTTGCGAGCGTAGCGAAGCAATCGCACTTGGTAAGCGCGTTTGTTTGAGCGCCACCGTTTGGGTGCGATTGCTTCGCTACGCTCGCAAGGACAGACGTATAGATACGCCTAGGCCACGCGGCCCGCCTCCCCGCCGCCCGCCACGGGCAGGGTGAAGGCAAACGTACTGCCGCTGCCCAGCTCGCTCTCGACCCAGAGCCGCCCGCCCTGGGTGGTGATGAACTCGCGGGCGATGCTCAGGCCCAGGCCCGAACCGCCGCGGTAGCCGCTTTTGTCGGGTATTTGGGCAAAGCGCTGGAAAATCCGGTCGTGGTTTTCGGCCGCGATGCCGGGGCCGCGGTCCTGCACGCTCACTTGCACGAAAGCCCCGGCCACGGCGGCGCGCACGGTCAGCGGCTCGCCGCTGGGGGCGTAGCGGATGGCGTTGGCCAGCAGGTTGATGAGCACCCAGGTGGTTTTCTCCACGTCGGCGCGCACGAGCGGCAGCTCGGCGGGCAGTTGCAGGTCGAGGCCGATTTGGCGGTCGCGCAGCTGGGCCTCCACGGTGGCAGTGGCGAAGCGCACCACGTCGGCGAGGCTGGTGGGGTGCAGGTCGAGTTGAATGCCCGCGCCCGCGTCGAGGCGCGACACGTCGAGCAGCTCGCTCACCATGCGCTGCAGGCGCTGGGTTTCCTGCCGGATGTGGCCCGTGATGCGCTGGCGCTCGTCGGCGGGCAGGCGCTCATCCTGCAAGAGCTTAGCATTGAGGCCAATGCTGCTGAGCGGCGTTTTCAGCTCGTGCGACACCGTGGCCAGGAAATTCGACTTCACCTGGTCGAGCTTCTTGTAGTCGGACACGTTGCGCAGGGTGATAATCTGGCCCACGAACTCCGTTTTCTGGCGCGCCTCATTGAAGGACACCAGCTCCTGCATGGCCAGGCGGTAGAAGGCCTCCTCGCCGCGCTGCGCAATGCGCAGCAGCGGCGCATCGGCCACGGCCTGCTCGCGCTGGGCCGCTTCGGCGGCCAGCGGGCGTAGGATTTCGCGCAGCAGGTCGTTGTCGCGGGCCACGTCGGGGGCGAGCTGGCCCACCAGCTGCGCGGGCGGGCGGCTGAGTAGGGCGCAGGCCACGGGGTTGGCCAGCACGATGCGGCGGTCTTCGTCGAGCAGCAGCAGGCCCTCGTCGAGGCCGCTCACGATGCTGGCCGTGCGGTTGCGCTCGTGCAGCAGCTCGGCCATGGTGGAGGCCCGAAACTGCTGCAATTGCACCAGCATCCGGTTGAAGGCCGTGGCTACGCGGCCGTACTCGTCCTTGCCATCGACCGGAATGGTGGCCGTAAAATCCTGGTCGGCGGCGTGTTCCAGGCTATTGGTGAGCTTGCGCAGCGGCCCCACCGCCGCCTCGGGCACGCTCAGCACAAACATCAGCCCCAGTAGCAGGCTCACCACCGCGAAGAGCGCCAAGTACTCGCCAGCGCGGGCGGTTTGGCGGTTGGCCTGCTCGTTTTTGCGGGTGAGGGCGGCGGTGTTCAGGGCTACCATGCGGTAGGTTTGGCCGCGCAGCGTGGCCAGCAGCGGCGCGCGGCCGGCGGCCGGTGCGCCGGCATCGAGCAGGCGCTGAAAATCGGCCTGGCTCTGCGTGAGGCTATCCACCAGCTCGCGCTCGCCGGCCTCCGTGATATTGCCGGCCTCGCGCGTGAGGCTGCGCCGAAACTGCGGCAGGCCCTGGGCCGCGCCGGGGTCGAGGGCCATGCGGTCGAGGGCACGCAGCATCTGCTGGCCCAGTTCTACGGAATAGAAGTTGTCCTTGAGCACGTTGCGCGAGCTGCGGTCGAGGCGCTGCACCGTGTAGAAGGCGTAGCCTCCGAGACTGAGCAGCAAGGCCAGCATGGCCACGAAGCCGAGCGTGATTTTGGTTTTGAGGTTCATGGGTTCTAGTAGTAAGCCCAGCGCGCGTGCACCTCACCCCCTAGCCCCCTCTCCAAAAAAGAGGGGGGACTAGCTCTAGTTATAGCTTCTAGAAACGAAAGCTAAAAATTAGTCCCCCTTCTTTTTTGGAGAGGGGACTAGGGGGTGAGGTGCACGCGCGCTGGGCTACATAATCAATACGTTACCAAATACACATCTAAATCGCTGCCATCGCTGGCCACGGCCGATAGCAAATCGTGCGTGACGCCGCCCCTACTCAGCCGCTGCCACAAACCTTTTTCGCGGGTAATGCCGCACACGAGCAAGGTGGCGTTTTTTTCCTGCGCCACCCGGCGGATGGCCGCCACCACGTCGTCGTCCTTGACGCGCATAATCTGCGCGCCCAGCTCGGTGGCCAGTTGCAGGTTGTTAATCAAATGGCGCTGGGCGGCCAGGCCGATGCGGTCGGCGCTTTC
>JAKONR010000161.1 GCA_022701825.1 Hymenobacteraceae bacterium
CCGGAACTAAGAGCGTGTTTGGGAATTGGGTAGCGAAAAAGAAAACGAGCCAGTAAGTAGTAAGCGGAGTTCCTAGGCTCTGCTTACCTTATGGTTGACGCACATCAACCCCTTACTGACTCACAGTACTGACTCACAGTGGCAAGTTATGGAAGCGCTGCTGCCTACTCGCCTAACCTGCCTACCTGTTTTCCACCCTGGCCCGCGGTCTACTATTATTTCGCCCAGTGGCGGGCGGATGGTACGTTTGAGCGCCTGAATCAGGCTAGTAACCGCGCCGACCAGCTGGCGCAGGGGCGTTTGCCCAAGCCTTCGCTGGCGTTAGTCGATGCGCAAAGCGTCAAACTAGCTCCGCGCCTGGGCCAGCAACGGGGCTTCGATGCCCACAAGCGCGTCAACGGCCGCAAGCGGCAGTTGCTTTGCGACAAAGGCAGGCGTATTTGGCGCGTGGTCGTGCACGCGGCCAACGGCCACGACAGTCGCGGAGCGCAAGCGCTATTGCCGACGCGCCGCCAGCTTCGTCCGGCGTGGGCCAGTCGTTTGCGGAGCGTACTGACGGACAGGGCATATCAGGGTCATTTCGCGCAACAGGTGCAGGCGCTGGACTGGCAGCATCAGCTGGCCAGTCGTCCCCCAACCGATACCCGCGGCTTCGTGCCGGTGGCCCAGCGCTGGGTCGTGGAACGCATCTTTGCCTGGCTCAACTGCTTCCGCCGCGTGGTTATGGACTTCGAACGCCAGCCGGCTAGCCATGCAACTTGGCTATTAATCGCTAACCTGACCATGTCCCTGCGACGAGCTTCTACCTCCTAATTCCCAAACACGTTCTGAGCCGGTGCTTCCCCTGGGTTAAGTGCAAAGGCTAGATATAGCGGTTGAGCACATTTTCCAGGTACTCCTGGCGGCCGCTGGTAGTAGCCGGCTCGCCGTGTGCGGCGGCGTAGTCGCGCAGCTGCTCCAGCGTGAGCTGGCCCTGCTCGACAGCCTGGCCAGCGCCGGCATCGAAGGAAGCGTAGTGCTGCTGGCGAATCTGATTGTAGTTAGACTTTTGTAATACCTTATCGGCCATGATGAGGGCGCGGGCGAAGAGGTCCATATCCCCGATGTGAGCGTGAAACAAATCCTGTGCATCGGTCGAGTTGCGGCGGATTTTGGCGTCGAAATTGATACCCCCGCCTTGCAGGCCGCCAGCTTCGAGAATAACCAGCATGGCTTCGGTTAGCTCGTAGATGTCGTTCGGGAACTGGTCGGTATCCCAGCCCTTCTGGTAGTCGCCGCAGTTGGCATCGATGCTGCCCAGCAGGCCCGCGTCGGCGGCCACTTGCAGCTCGTGCTGAAAGGTGTGGCCAGCCAGCGTGGCGTGGTTTACTTCCAGATCCAGGGGTCGCATTAAAGTAGGAACAGAAAACCCCGCTAAGGAATTTGGGCTAGGAGCCCTTGCCAATTAGTGAGACTTCCACAAAATTGCCTGACAAGCACTCAACGTAATTCTTTAATTCGATTACCAGCGTAACCCATTTAGCTGGTTCTGCAAATGAGCTGAACTAATTCTTCGAGTTCGCCCAAGCCGATTAGTTCGGCTAGCGTGGCTTCGGCAAGCTCGTAGCTCAGATGGTAGTTATAGGGCTGCCGAGGGTCAACCCAATACAAGCCGTCAAGGTCTTGGTAAATATAGCCAAAAGCAAGTAGCCACGCCGTATGCAGCAAGTGACAGAATAAGAGTCCCTCGTAGCCAATATCCTGCGCCAAGAGCCCCAATTGGCGAAAATGCTGGTAGCAATACGCCTTGGTAGGCAAGCTTATCTGAGTTAAGTCGAAAAGGACTAGCGGGGGCCAGCGGGGCGGCACACCCGCAGGGGTTAGGCCGGCGTCAAGTAGAACCCGACCTACTTCGGTGGCGTGGCGGGTCAGTTCATCAGGCTCTACAGGTGGATACATAGGAGCTTTGTTAGATTCTTTGGGTAGGAGTTGATTCGTCCAGGTGGTAGTCTAGCGCGGCTCGCCGATGGCTTGCAGCAGGGCGGCCTCCGCGATGCAGTACTCCGCTTTGGCGTCAACTGATTCGGCTACCGTACGCTGGCTAAGCGTTTGGGCCTCGCGTAACTCGACGAGCGAGAGCGGCCTGGCGCGGAAGCGTTATGGTGGAGGCGCTGAGTTTTCAGCGGCCGAATTTCTGCTCCTAAATCAAGGGTAAGTTGAAGCTCAGTAAACAGCAGAGCCGTTACTGACTATATAGGCTGGAATGTAGCCGCAAATTCCTGCGCAAAGTCTTCCAGCTTCACTTCGCCGAGCGCCGGATGCTGGCGCTGGTATTCCTCGCCCAATCTGCCAGTGCCGAGGGCGCGGTAAAGGTTTACCACGTCGTCCGCCATGGTGCCCGGCAGACCGCTTTGCAGGAGACGTTGCCGCATCTGCTCGTCCGAAAAGATTACCCAGCGCAGGTCGGGCCGGCCAAGGGCGGCGCCTACTACGCGCACCACTTCGTCGAACGAGCGCTCATCGCTGGCGACGTAGCGCACGGTGCGGCCACACTTGTCGGCGGCAGTCAGTTCCTGCGCAGCGGCGGCCGCAATATCGCGGGGATGGACGAAGGGGACCCGGCGGCTCCCCGAGCAGTTGGTCCCGAGGAAGCCGGCTTCGCGTATCATGCCGCTGAACCAGTAGTAATTGGTAAAGAAAAAGGTGGGACGCAGGTGCGTCAACGCCAGACCGGGCAGTTCGGCCAGCAGTTCCTCTACCGCGTGCGTGTCCGAAAAATTGCTGGGCAGGTTGCTGGCCTGCAGGGCGAGGGAGGCCCCCCAATTACTGAGGTGGACGACGCGGCGCACCCCGTGCTGAATGGCGCGGGCATAGTTGCGGCCCACCCGCCTGTAGTAGGCCGGCTGGTCCGCCGCCCGCCCATTCGGTGGCACCATCGCGTAGACAGCATCGGCCTCGGCAAAGGCACCCGCCAAAAATTCCGGGTCATCCACCGACCCAATGGCAGCCGCGGCCCCCACAAGCTCGATTGCGGTTTGTCTCCCGGGGTCACTGCTAATAACGGTGACCGCGTGCCCCTTTTCAAGCAGCCTGATAGCCAAGGGCTCACTAATGTTTCCGAGAGAACCCGTCACGACTATTTTCATGCTGCAAAGCTCCTCTGGTGCGCAACGCTACGCAACGGACAAACCCCGTAAAAAGGAGGACTAATCGTGGTAGCGGGGTGCTGGTCGGCCCCGCGTGCTAGCGGCCGGCAGGAATACCTGTAGTATAACACAGCCGCTGGTGGAGGGATAGCGGCGTTTTTCGCTTTGTCCTACTAGAAACCTTATTTCTTACGGTAACCCTAGCCAGCAGGAATTGCAACGCTCCGCCTTCCCCCGCTTCGTTTACCGATGGCGGGCGTTTATTACCGGAGCTGACCCAGGCAGGGCGGGCTTCGGCACGGCGGAGCCGCGGCTTAACGCATTTTCCGCGAATTGTCCACTAAAAGACGTGATTAGGTGGAGCAGGGGCCGATGGGAGGCAGGTACTTTTGCCTCGTGGTTACACCCTGCTTCGGACCGCTAGTATCTGTATTCTGTTACCTGCCCTAGGCACCATGTTCGACCAATCTATCCCGCTCCAGTCGCTGGCCACTGACCCGGTCGGACTGGCCGTATTCCCGCTGGGGGACCCCAGCCCGGAGGCGGCAGCCCGGTGGGAGGAGATGGTGCCGCACCGCCACGACTATTACAGCTGCTTCTTGGCCGAAAAGGGCGCCGTGGAGATGCGCCTGGACTTCCAGCCGCTGCGCCTAACGGCCTCTTCGCTGCTGGTGACCTACCCCGGCCAAGTGCACCAGGTCGAGCAGCCCCAGCATTTCCGGGGCTGGATGCTGCTGGCCGATGCCAAGCTGCTGAGCCCGCCAACCCGCAGCGGCCTGGAGCAGGCCGTGGCCAGCCCGGCTTTGCTACCACTCGCTCCGGCTGCCCTGACGTGGTTCCAACACCTGTTTCAGGCCCTGCAAGCGGCGGTAATGCCCCCCGCGCCACTGTTCCACGCTGCCGCCAGCTATGCCCTGCTTAACGCGTGCCTCGCCCAAGCCGGGCACCTGCTTGAAGCCCACCAGCACCAGCAGCATCAAGCGTACTCCCGCCGCAGCCTGGCACTGACTCGGCAGTTTCGCCACGTGCTGGCCCAAGACTTTCTCAGCTGTAAAAAGCCTGCCGACTACGCCGAACGGCTGCACGTGACGGTTAGCCACCTCAACGACACGGTCAAAGCCGTCACTGGTTTCTCCGTCAGCTACTTCATTCAGCAAGAGGTGCTGGCCGAGGCCCAGCGGCTGCTCATCTACACGGACCTGTCTATCCAGGAAGTCGCTGGCCGCCTGGGCTACGAGGACCAGAAGTACTTCAGCCGCCTCTTTGGCAAGGGCATCGGGGTGCCGCCAAGCCGCTTCCGCCAGCAGGGGTTGCCCCCGCTGAACGCCTGGTAAATGGGGCCGTGGTAGAGGTATTCCAAACGACGGTCACTATGCCGGCCTAGGCCGGCCAACTCCTTGTCCAATTGCAGCGCTTGTTTCCTACGAGCCACATCACCTTCGACCTTGACGATTGCGACCGCGTGCTGCGCATTGCTGGTGAGGCGGTCTGCCCCCAGCAAGTGGTCGCGTGCCTGGCCGTGGCTGGGTTCGGCTGCGCAATGCTCGACTAACCTAGTATTTTTCAATTCTTTCCTTTTTTCTACTTGATGAAGAACATCTTGATTACCGGCGCCAGTGTGGCTGGTCCGGCCCTGGCCTGGTGGCTGCACCACTACGGCTTCGCGGTGACGGTGGTAGAGCGGGCCCCGACCTTTCGCGACGGGGGGCAAAACATTGACGTGCGCGGGGCCGGACGTACGGTGCTCGAGCGCATGGGCCTGTTCGAAGCTGTGAAGGCCCACGGTACGGGGGAGCAGGGCTTTGCCTTCGTGGACGAAAACGACGCCGTCGTGGCCGAGTTCGACGAAGCGGATTTGGGCAGTAATAGCTTCACGGCCGAGCTGGAAATCCTGCGCGGCGACCTGGCCCGGTTGCTCTACGAGCACAGCCGCGCGCACGTCACCTACCGCTTCGACGACGCCATCACGACCGTGGCCGAAAGCGAAACAGGCGTGCGCGTCACCTTTAAACACGGAGAGCCTGAGCAGTTTGATTTGGTGGTCGTAGCAGAAGGAGCTAATTCCTCGACGCGTCAACTGCTGTTCGGCGACGAAGTCACGCGCAAGCCCTACGACCTATACGTGGCTTATTTCACCATCCCCCGGGCGGTGGGCGACGACAAAACTGCCCGCTGGTACAACGCGCCCGGCGGCCGCAGCCTCTGCCTGCGCCCCGACAATACCGGCACGACCCGCGCCCTGCTTGGCTTGCAACAGGAATCGGCTGGCTACGAAGACCTACCGCTGGAAGCGCAGAAAAAGCTGTTGCACGACCTGTTTGCCGACGCGGGCTGGGAAGCGCCCCGCATAGTCGCCGGGCTGGACGCAGCCGATGACTTTTACTTCGAACTGGTGAGCCAAGTCAAGCTCGCCACCTGGACCAAAGGGCGCGTGGTGCTCACCGGCGATGCGGCCTGGTGCGCCGGCCCCTTTGGCGTGGGCACCACCGAGGCCCTGGTGGGCGGCTACGTGCTGGCGGGCGAGCTTCACCGGCACGGCGACGAGTACGCGGCGGCGTTTGCGGCCTACGAACACCTGCTGCGCCCCTACGTGGAAGAAGGCCAGGACGTGCCGAAGCTGGCCACGCGGGTCACGACGCCGCACTCGCGCCTGGGCATCTCCTTGCTAAACGCGGCGCTACGCGTGGCCGCGGCCCCCGGTATCCGCCAGGTAGTGGCCAAACTGACCGCTCCGCCCACGGACGAAATCGAGTTGCCCGAGTATGAGCCGGCGGACTAGGTTTAACTAAATTCTAACTAACCAGCCAGGTAACAGGCTGTGCTCTCGCTGGGGCTACCCCCTTTTTTTCTTACCTGTCGCATCCAACCAGCGACCTTTTTATTCCATGACCAGTAACGACCACCCCACTGCCCCAGACCACCTGGCCCCGGCCGCCCCTAAACTTAATCACCTGAATCTGTGCACGAGCGATGTGCCATCGCTGAGCAAGCTTTTCACCCAGCATTTCGCCTTCACCACCCTGCAAGCGGCCGACACGTCGGCCATGCTACAGGGCAGCGACGGCTTCTCGCTGGTGCTCACGCAAATTGACCCGCACGCGCCGCCGACCTATCCCCACAGCGTGTTGTTCACCCGGCACATCAGTTTCCACGTCGGGTTTATGCTAGCCGCCCCCGCCCATGTGCACGCCAAGCACCAGGAGTTACAGGCAGCCGGCTGGCAGCCGAAGCCCATTCAGACCTTCAAGGCCCTAGGTGCCGCCTGGACTGCCTTTTACTGCCCAGCGGGTGATGGCATTGAAGTAGAGGTGAATGCGCACATCTCCCTGCCGGCTGGCCCGCCAGTGGGGGCATCTTAACTGCCCGCTCACTAGGGGGCACCCAAAGGGCAGTAGTCTACCAGACGGGTACTGCGACCATTGCTAGTTGGGTGGCCAAGAGACGAGGTAAAAGCGCTTACCTTTTGCGAACAGTAGGAAGGCTGCACTGATTTTGACGCAGCTTGCTTCCCGTTAGCTACCAAGAAGTAAAACTAGCAGCGTGGCCTTGGCAACAAATTAGCTACTTGCGCTCAGCGTGCTATAGTAGACCATGTAACAGTTGCACCGAACTTGTGACCAAGGCTTGGTGGCTAAGCGCCTAATAGAACCGAATTCCTTAGCGGGGTTTTCTGTTCCTACTCTAGTGCGACCCCCTACCTTGTCAGTGAGTGAGGCGTTGAATTGCTGCGAAAGTTGTCTCTGTAGTTGCGTGGGTCTAGTTTGTTGCCCCGAAGGCTTCCTGATAATGGACGGTGCCGCTTGGCAATTGTGGACCGAACGCCAGGGCTTGAAAATAGGCCGGTGGTACGCCGGGCAACACTAATATCGGTTCTGCTTTGAAACCAAAACGGCCGTAATAGTCAGGCTCACCTAATACTACGCACCCTTGCGCAGCTTGCGCTGCCAAGGTAGTCAGAGTCGCCTGCATCAAGCGCGAGCCTATGCCCTGACGCTGGTGGGTGGGAGCTACCGAGATGGGACCCAACCCGTACCAACCCGTCGCGCCGGATGAAATGGTGACAGGAGAAACCGCTACGTGGCCTACCAGTTGGTCTGCATCGAGTGCGACCAGTGAGACCGTAAGCTGGTTGGCTCGACGTAGCGCTTTAATGATGAATTGCTCCGTATGGGTAGAATATGACTCGTTGGCGAAGGCGGCTTCTGTGAGCTGCGTAATTGCGGACTCATCAACTGATTGCTCTGGGCGAATCGTGAGGTGCGACCAGAGGGGCGTTTGAGCATGGGTATTCATGAAGGGGTGTTTTGCAATTGCAGCGAGATTTAAACGCAGGTTTTCTGCTTCGGGGGCATTTCAGAAGAAATAACGGTAAGTTAGCAGGTGACTCTGAACTCAGGCTGCTACCGTCATCTATTTTCGGGCTAATGCATTGAGTTCTGTTAGCTGTATAGTCCCAAGGCGTGATGGTGTATTTTCCGGGCTGGAATTTCGCACAGACTTATGGGACAAGTACTCCACGGCAGCGCCCCGCACAACGGCGGCAGTACGGCGCGCTATCCAACACAACCAGGAAAGCCTACAAAGCTTAGCGGCGCGGTACAGCATCAATCCGAAAACGGTGGCCAAATGGCGCAAGCGCCCCACCGTACAAGACGCTCGGATGGGCCCGGAGCCGGCTTCGACGGTGCTCACGGCCGAGCAGGAAGCCATCGCCGTGGCTTTTCGTCGTCATACCCTGCTGGCGCTAGACGATTGCCTATACGCCCTGCAAGCCACTATTCCGCACCTCTCCCGCTCGGCGCTGCACCGTTGTTTCCAGCGCCACGGCATAAGCCGTCTGCCGTTGAGTGAGGACGGGCAAAGCCCGCTAAAAAAGAAATTCAAAGATTATCCCATTGGCTATTTGCACGTTGATTTTGCCGAGGTGCAGACCGCAGAAGGCCGCCAGTACCTCTTCGTGGCCATTGACCGCACCAGTAAAGTAGCTTTTGCTGAGTTACATCCCCGCGCCAAACGGGTCGTGGCCGCCGAATTCCTGCGGCGCGTGCTGGACAAGCTGCCGTATAAAGTGCATACTGTGCTGACCGATAACGGCGTGCAGTTCACGCCCCAACCGCACCAATTCCTGCCGGGTGGGCATAGTTTTGACCGCATTTGCCGCGAATATGGCGTGGAACATCGCTTGACCAAACCAGCCCACCCGTGGACTAACGGCCAGGTTGAGCGCATGAATCGCACCATCAAAGAAGCCACCGTCCAGCGCTTCCACTACCAGACTACCGACGAGCTCAACAAGCACCTGCAAGCCTTTTTGCTAGCCTAAAACCATGCCAAGCGCTTGAAGACCCTGCGCGGGCTGACCCCACACGAATTTGTCTGCGCTCAGTGGCAAAAGAACCCCGCTATCTTTGCCCGAGACCCGACCCACATCACACTGGGACTATACAAGGTAGCAGTCCCAGAGTGTCAGCACGGCTTGTCGGTCCGGGGTAGTGGCCTGCACCCCGGCATTGAGCCGAAACTGCTGGTACGATTGGCCGACTCCCACCTGTGCCACGAGCAGTAAGGGAAACAAGAAGCAGATACGCATGGAAAAGAAAGGCCTGGGGAAAGGCCGAAAAGACGGGTGAGACTCGGTCGGCGTTGCCGCACAGGAAACCCGGGGCAGCGTATGGAATAAGTAGCCGGCACGAAACACCCGTTACTGGCTGGGAAGCGGCTTCTGCGAGGAGGCCCTCACCGATGCGTGGCAATTCGACTTAAGCACCTTGCTGACTACGGAATGGGAGAACCCGGCCATGTAACATTTGGACCAAACTTTTAACCAAGGCCAATGCTGGAGAAGAATATCTTTTCGCGAGTGAGCACGCTCATGGGCAGGGAGGAAATGAAGTGAGAAATGAGTGGGTATAAAGCCTTTTTGGTATTAGCCAGCCAGCAGTGCCTCAGTTGACTGCGGCTCGGCGGCCGCAGCCAGCTTGCGGAGCACCGGTTGTTGCCATCGCCTATAACGAGCGCGTCGATGCGAAAAGCAGGCTATTCGTCTGCGCTTAGTCGATATGAAACCAGTCCACATCGGCGTTGCCCGCGTCGTTGAACTTGGCCGTGCGCGAGCAGAACAAGCCCACCTTGGCCCCGATCCACTTGCCTTCGCGCGCCTGAAATTCCGCGCCTAGGGGCTGAAAATGCTGCCCATCAAGGCTGTAGCTAAACTGGCACTTGGCCCCCGCCCGCACCGCCACACGCAGGTAGAGCGGCTGCCGGGCCTGGGCGGCGGGTACTTCTACCGGGGCCGAGGTGGTCTCGGGCGTCAGCTTGTCGGCGTTTTGGCACACGCTCTGGCTGAGGTACAGCTTGCCGCCTTGGCTGCTGAGCGCGAGGTAGGCATAGTCGAGGCCCATCATCATTAAGCCGACTTTCTCGCCCTCCGTGCGGGGGCTGAAGGTGAGCTTGGTGGTGGCCGCAAATGTTTCGGCGGGTAGCTTTTGCAGCAGCAGGTTGGGCACCTGCCAGTAGTTTTTGAAGCCCTCGGGCAACTGCACCGAGTAGAGGCGCAGGTAGCCCTGCGGCCCGTTCAGGTAGGCCCAGTAGTCCTGCGGGTTGGCGTGCCACTGCCACTGGCGGCCCAGCTGGCTGGTCGTAAACTCGTCGGAGGTGGGCGGGGTGGCCAGAGGCTGCGCCAGCCCCTTGATGCGGGGCTTGCGGTAGGTGAGCACCGGCTGGCCCTTGCCGTCACCATCGGAATCTTCGCCTATGACGGGCCAGTCGTTTTTCCACGCCATCGGCTGCAAGTGCACCACCCGGCCATACGGTCCCTGGTCCTGGAAGTGCAGAAACCAGTCCTCACCCGCGTCGGTGTCTACCCACGCGCCCTGGTGCGGGCCGTTGACGGGGGTTTTGCCCTGGTCCATCACAATGCGCTCCTCGTAAGGCCCGTACACATTTTTCGAGCGCAGCACCAGCTGCCAGCCCGTGGGTACGCCGCCGGCCGGCGCGAAGATGTAGTAGTAGCCGTTGCGCTTGTAAAGCTTGGGGCCTTCGAGCGTGGGGTGCGCGGCGTGGCCGTCGAATACCAGCGCGTCGGGGCCAGTGAGGCGCTGCCCGTCGGCACTCAGCGGGCTCACGGCCAGGATGGTTTTGATGCCCGCCCGCGAGCCCGCGAAGCCGTGCACCAGGTAGGCCCGGCCGTCGGTGTCCCAGAGGGGGCAGGGGTCAATCCAGCCCACGGCCTGCTTCACGCACACGGGCGCCGACCACGGCCCGGCCGGGTTTTTGGCCTTCGTGACGAAGATACCCAGGTCGGGGTCGGGGTAGTAGATGTAGAACTCTTTGTTGTGGTAGCGAATGGCCGGCGCCCACACCCCGTTGCCGTGCTGCGGTAGGGCGTAGCGCGCCAGCGGCGGCTGCGCCTGAAACACGGCCCCGATTATCGTCCAGTTTACCAGGTCTTTGGAATGCAGGATTTGCAGGCCTGGCGCGGCGTTGAAGCTGGAAGATGTCAGGTAGAAGTCGCTGCCCACGCGCACCACATCGGGGTCGGAGTAGTCGGCGTAGAGCACCGGGTTTTTGTAGCGGCCGTTGCCCAGGTCGGGCACCCACACCTTGGATAGGGCCGCCGACCCGGCCGCTACCTGGGCCGTTGCCCAGCCGGGCAGCAACAGGCACATCGCCCATAAGGGCAGGACAGCCAGCCGTGGACATAACTGGCCAATAAACCGAAATACCATTCCCATAAGAAGCGAAACCGGCTGCTGGTAGCAAGCTCAGGCCGGCAAAGCTAGTGGAATAATTCTATTCGGAAACCTTCCCGCAATAAAAGGAACAGCGTCCAGTTGGCAAGTGCTGTCTGTGGTCATGAGCAAGCTGATTAAAAAGTCATAAAATAAGGTTATTTGGTGTGTGCAAAAGAAGCAACAGCAAGCAGTAGCTACGCAAAGCGGCTGCATGCACTTGATTTATATAAGTTTGAAAGGCAAATAGTAATAAAGAAGTGCAGCTTGTATTTAGGAGAGTACGTGGACCCCAAATGCTTATGTTAATATCACATACTTTTCAAATTGCTTTGCCAGTAGTGAATAGGCTGTTTTTGCACTGGCAACGTTATCGGTAACGTTTGCATAAATAATAATTGGCTTTTTATTAAGAGTCAATAAATCCTAATTCATCTTTAGGCCACAATCAAGGCTACCGTTTGCCGGGTAGCAGTTACCGCCGGGTATAGCAATAGTAATTATTTCAGGTGTACCAAAGTCTGGGTCAGCTGAACAGCTACTATGCCGCCGCTACTAGTCGCCGCCTTTCCAAGGTTCCGTTGCTTTTCTCTTTTCCCACCCTTTGCTGCAATGCAATGAAAAAACTTGTATGCCTGTTTTTACTCCTCACCGGGTTGTCGCTACTTGCGGCGGCCCAAAGCCCCGGCCGGCGCACCCTTACTGGCGTCGTTAAGACAGAAAAAGGGGAGGGGCTACCCGGAGCCAGTATTGTAGTGCAGGGCACTACCAACGGGGTGTCGTCTAACGCCGACGGGAGCTTTTCGCTCGTTATCCCAACTACGGGCACCCCGACGCTACTGGTCAGCTCCATTGGCTTCGTAAGCCAGACCATTGCCGTGGGCGACCGCACTAATTTGGTGGTGACGCTGCTGGATGACAGCAAGGCGCTCGACGATGTAGTGGTAGTCGCCATTGGCTACGGGGAGGCGGCCCGCCGCGACGTAACCGGGGCCGTGTCGTCGGTGAGCGCCAAGCAGATAAAGGACATTCCTATCAACTCGGCGGCCGACGCGCTAACCGGCCGGCTGGCTGGGGTGCAGGTAACTTCTTCTGAAGGGGCACCCGGCTCGGACGTTCGCATTCGGGTGCGTGGCGGCGGCTCCATTACTCAAGATAATTCGCCCTTGTATGTGGTAGACGGCATTCAGCTGGAAAACGCGCTGGCAGTGCTTTCGCCGCAGGATATCCAGTCGGTAGACGTGCTGAAGGATGCCGCTGCCACGGCCATCTACGGGGCACGCGGGGCCAATGGGGTGGTGATTATCACGACCAAAAAAGGCTTTGAGGGCCGCACTAAGGTGGCATATACGGGCTTTGCGGGCGTGCGGCGCATCGTGCGGACGCTCGACGTGCTCAAGCCGGGCGAGTACCTAGACTACCAGTACGACCGGGCAGCCCGCCAAACTGGCGACCTGGCCACGTTTCGGAGCGCCTACGGCTCGCGCAACTTCACGGGCGATACGCTGGCCCGGGCTCGGCAGTCGCCCTTCACCGACTGGCAGAACGAGGTATTTGGCCGCGATGCTTTTCAGCAAACCCACAACGTGTCGCTGACGGGTGGTGGCAAGGGCACCACGTTTTCGCTTAGTCTGACCAGCAACCAGGAGCAAGGCATTCAGCTGGAGTCGAACTACAACCGGATGCTGCTCAATTTCCGCTTCGACCACAAAGCCTCTGACAGACTGCGCTTCGGCTTCAACGTGCGCGCCAACAACCAGGTAACCGACGGCGCGGGCACGGCCAGCGGCGGCTTGGCCAGCAGTTCGCGCCTGCGCAATACGGTGCAGTACCGGCCCTTCACCAACAACCTAGGCAGCGGCGTATCCATCGACCCCACCGAGGTGGACGAGAACTACTACCTGCTGAGCGGTGGGAGCAGCGGGCTTATCAACCCCATCGTGATTGCCCAGGCTGAGTATCGCAGCAACAAGCAGCGGCTGGCCAACGGCAGCGCGTTCGTCAGCTACAACTTTACGAAGAACCTGGTTTTCCGCTCTACCCTGGGCGTAGATTACCTAAACACGCGGGCCGAGGCATTTAACTCTAAAATCACCGGCGTGGCCCGCACCTTCGGCGGCTTCCCGACGGCCACGCTCAACACGGCTGCCCAGCTGACGCTCAACAATTCGAACGTGCTGACCTATCAGCTGCGGAAAAACAAGCACTCGTTTGATGCCCTGCTGGGCCACGAGGTGTACCAGACCCAGAACACCTCGCTGAACGCCTCGGTCAACTACCTACCACTGGATATTTCGGCCGAAAGCGTGTTTGCCAACCTCAACCAGGCCCAGGCCCCAGCCGGCTACATTCAGCCCTCACCCACGACCAGCGACGAGCCTAACCGTATTCTCTCCGGCTTTACCCGCCTCAACTACGCTTTCGACGACAAGTATATCGTGACGCTGACCACGCGGGTAGACGGGTCCAGCAAGTTTGGCCCCGGCAACAAGGCCGGGTTCTTCCCCGCCGCTTCGGTGGCCTGGCGCTTGTCGAGCGAAAATTTTATGAAGCCGCTCACGGCCGTATCGGACCTCAAGCTGCGCGTGAGCTACGGGCTGGCCGGCAACAACCGCATTCCCGGCAACCTTTACCAGCGCAGCTTTACCACCAGCGGCGTGGAGTACTCCATCGACGGGGGGCGCACGCCGGGCTTGGCCGCTACCTCGCTGGCTTACCAAAATTTGCGCTGGGAAAGCACCCTCTCGCGCAACGTAGGAGTAGACCTGTCCTTGTTCAACAACCGGGTCCAGTTCACGGCCGATGCCTACGTCAACCACACCTACGACTTGCTGGTGGCTCAGCCTCTGACCCCCAGCACGGGCTACACCACGCAGCTGCGTAACATTGGCAAAACCTCCAATCGGGGCATCGAGCTGCAACTAAGCGGGGCGATTATTCAGGGCAAGGATTTTAGCTGGACGGCCAACGGCAACATTGCGTTCAACCGTAACCGGGTGGAAGACCTGGGCGGGCAGCCCTACCTGCCGGGCATCAACTCGGGCTGGACCAGCGACACCGGCCAGGACTACTGGGTGACGCCCGGCCAGCCGGTGGGCATGATGTACGGCTACGTCACTGACTTCGACAATGGCCGCAAGGGCTTCTACACCGTCGATGATTTTAAAGCCACGCAAGCCGCCAACGGTACCTGGAGCTACGTGCTGAAGGACGGCATCGCGAGCAACAACGGCGTGGTAGCCGACAACATTGGCACGTCGGTGGGCGGCATCATCCAGCCCACGCCGGGCGCGGTGAAGTTCAAAGACCTGAACGGCGATGGCATCGTTAATACCCAGGACCGCACTATTATCGGCAACGCCAACCCCAGCTTTACGGGTGGCCTCAATCAACAGTTTACATACAAAGGCTTCGATGCCAGCATCTTCGTAAACTTTGTGTACGGCAACGACATCTATAACGCCAACAAGATTGACTTCACCAGCGCCTACCTGGCCAACCAAAACGCGCTAGGCCTGATGCGCGACCGCTGGCGCACCATCGACGCGCAAGGCACTCTGGTGACCGACCCCACGGGCCTGGCGGAGCTGAACAAAGACGCCCAAATCTGGCGGCCCACCCGCGGGCGCTACCTGCTGCACTCCTGGGCTATTGAGGACGGTTCCTTTCTGCGCATCAACAACGTGACGCTGGGCTACTCGCTGCCCAAGGCGCTGTTGCAGCGCGTGAAAGTAGACCAGCTGCGCTTCTACGTGACAATGAACAACCTGGCCGTATTCACCAATTACTCCGGGTTCGACCCCGAGGTGAATACCCGCCGCAGCTCGCCGCTCACGCCCGGCGTCGATTACGCGGCGTATCCCCGCAGCCGCCTCTTCCTGTTCGGCCTCAACCTGTCTCTCTAAAAAAAAAATCCCACCCACTGGTTTATGAAACGTTCTTTCCTGCGCCCCGTGCTGGCCGCGGGGCTGCTGAGCGCCCTAGCGCTGGCTTCCTGCAAAGACTATCTCGAAGCCCTCTCGCCCTCGGTTTACACCAATGCCGTAGCTTTCAGCAACGTCTCGAACGCTGGCAGCGCGGTCATTGGGGTTTACGACCCTTTGTCGGGGGACAATGGCTATGGCCTACGCCTGCCCCTGGCTTTCGGCTACGATACCGACGAGGGCCAAAACCGCCCTGGTGCCCCCGATGGCGGAGGGCGCGACGTGAACCGCTACCGCATGACGGCCGGCACCACGGAGCTGCCGGGGCCGTTTGCCACGCTCTACCAAGGCATCGAGCGGGCCAACATCTGCATCGAGCAGATTCCGCTCATGTCCTTGTACACAAACGGTACGCCCGCAGAAAAGCAGCAGCTGCGCCGGCTCTACGCCGAATGCCTGGCCCTACGCGCCGTTTACTACCTGGAGCTGGTGCGCAATTGGGGCGATGTGCCCGCCCCCTTCGTGCCCTCCAACGACACCAACCTGACTCCGGCCAAAACCGATAGCAACGTTATCTACGACCAGCTGCTCAGCGACCTGGCAATAGCGGCGCGCTACCTACCGTGGCGCAACCAGGCCGACTACAACCCCTACGAGCGATTTACCAAGGGAGCCGCCAAGGCGTTGCGGGCCCGCATTGCCCTCTACCGGGGGGGCTACCAGCCCAAAGGTGCCCAAATGGTGCGCACGCCGGATTACCTGGATGCCTACCGGCTGGCACGGGCCGAGTGCGATACCCTGCTGCGCAACCGCAACCAGCACACGCTCAATCCTAGCTTCGAGCGGGTTTGGCGCAATATTTCGGGCCTCTCGTTCGACACGCAGTACGGCGAGATTATGTTTGAGGCGGCTATGGGCTCGGGCTCGGCCGCCTCGGACAGCAAGCTGGGCGCTACCAATGGGCCGCGCCTGTCGCAGTATTCGCGCTGGGGCCAGGCGGGCGGGGCCATCGTGATGCTGCCGACCTACTTCTACGCCTTCGACTCGACCGACACGCGCCGCGACGTCACCATCACCCTGTATCGCAACGTAGACGCCACGCCCACGGTAATCAACAGCGTGGCTGCTAATGCCATGACAGACGGTAAGTTTCGCCGCGACTGGCGCCTGCCGCTGCTGACCGGCACCACCCAGAACCTGGGCATGAACTGGCCCATCGTGCGCTTCGCCGATGTGCTGCTGATGTTTGCCGAAGCCCAGAACGAACTGGCCGGCCCCACGGCCGCCTACAACGGCACCACGCCGGTGCAGGCGCTGGAGGAAGTGCGGCAGCGGGCCTTCCCGGCCGCTTCGTACCGGGCTCTGCCTGCCACCCAGACCAGCACCGCCACCGCCTTCTTCACGACACTGGTAAATGAGCGGTGGCTGGAGTTCGGCGGCGAGAGCATCCGTAAGTACGACCTGATTCGGTGGAACCTGCTAGGCACCAAAATTGCCGAAACCAAAGCCAACCTCAATGCCTTTGTGGCCGGCACCGGGGCCTACGCCAACGTGCCACAGTACGTCTACGAGTACAACATCAGCCCCGAGCAGTTGCGCTACGCCCGCTCGCTGTACCGGCCCGCGCCCAGCACAGCCGCTACCTTCACCGTAACTACCGGCGGCGTAACCTACGCGGCCAAGCGCGTGAGCTGGCGGGCGGGCATTACGGCCGGCTACATCACCGACGTGGCCTCGAACTACGTGCCGAATACGGGCGACGAGCTAATGGCCTTTCCGCAGTCGGTGCTCGATACCAATCCCAATCTGAAGCAGAACTACGGCTACTAAGCCGAGTTGGGGCAGCTGCTGCTGGATGGGACCTCCGGCGGTTGCCTTTGGCCACCCTGCCCGCTGCCGCAGCAGGTAGCGGGCAGGGTGGCCCTGTTTTTTTATGGGTTGGAGGCAGGATTTTTCTGCCCTATTCCCAACCTTCCTTATTGCTTTGCCTGCTTACTACTGCATGATAATCAGTTCTTTTTATACCTGGCTAGCCACTGGCTTGCTCGCTACTGCCGCCGCTGCCGCCGCCCCACCCGACACGCCCCTCAAGCTCTGGTACGACCACCCGGCCGCCAACTGGAACGAAGCCCTGCCCATCGGCAACGGCCGCCTGGGGGCGATGGTGTTTGGCACGCCCGAGCGCGAGCGCCTGCAACTCAACGAAGCGACCATCTGGGCCGGGGGGCCCAACAACAACGTGAACCCCGACGCGCTGCCGGTCATTCGGCAATTGCGCGAGCAGCTCCGGGCGGGCCAGCAGGTAGAGGCCCAGGCGCTGGCCCAGGAAAAGATGCGGCCCTACGGCAACAGCGGCATGCCCTACCAGATGGCCGCCAACCTCTACCTCACCTTTCCCGGTCACGAAAAAGCCACTAACTACTACCGCGACCTCGACATTAGCCGGGCGGTGGCCTCGGTGCGCTACCAGCTCGGCGGGGTGACGTACAAGCGCGAAACCTTCAGCTCCTTGCCCGACCAGGTGCTGGTGGTGCGCCTCACGGCCAGCAAGCCGGGCAAAATCGACTGCCAGCTCAGCGAGGAAACGCTGGTGAAGTACACCCTGCGCACCGAAAACGACCAGCTCATTCTCGACGGCAACGGCAACGAGCACGAGGGCCAGGTGGGCAAAATCAAGTTTCAGACCCGCGTGAAAGTCCTTACCGAAGGCGGCCGCGTGGTAGCGGAAGAAAAAGGCCTGCGCATCGAGCACGCCACCAGTGCCACGCTCTACATCTCCATCGGCACCAATTTCAACAACTACCACGACCTGGGCGGCGACGCCGCCCAGCGGGCCAGCGCCTACCTGGCTAAGGCCGAAGGCAAGAAATACGACCAGGCCCTGCGCGACCAGGTGGCCGCCTACCAGCGCTACTTCAACCGCGTGAGTTTGAACCTGGGCGTGACGGCCGCCGCCCAAAAGCCCACCGACGTGCGCCTGGCCAACTTCGCCAACGGCCAGGACCCCGCCCTGGCGGCCCTGTATTTTCAGTACGGGCGCTATTTGCTCATCTGCTCGTCGCAGCCCGGTGGGCAGCCCGCCAACCTGCAAGGCATCTGGAACGACAAGCTCAAAGGCCCCTGGGACAGCAAGTACACGGTGAACATCAACACCGAAATGAACTACTGGCCCGCCGAGGCTACCAACCTCACGGAGATGCACCAGCCGCTGTTTGCCATGCTCAAAGACCTGAGCGTGACCGGCCAGCAGAGTGCCCGCACCATGTACGGGGCGCGGGGCTGGGTGCTGCACCACAACACCGACCTCTGGCGCATCACGGGTCAGGTCGACGCGCCCAACTTTGGCCTCTGGCCCATGGGCGGGGCCTGGCTGAGCCAGCACCTCTGGGACCACTACCAGTTCACGGGCGACCAGCAGTTTTTGCGCGAGTACTACCCCGTGCTCAAGGGCGCGGCCACATACTACGTCGATGCCTTGCAGGAGGAGCCTACCCATAAGTGGCTGGTGGTGAGCCCATCGATGTCGCCCGAAAACTCCTACCAGCTCGACGGGCAGAAAATCGCCATCGTGGCCGGCACCACCATGGACAACCAGCTCGTGACGGACCTGTTTTCCAAGACCATCCGGGCGGCCGAGCTGCTGGGGGCCGATAAAGCTTTTGCCGACACCCTGCGCACGCTGCGCGGGCGGCTGGCCCCCATGCAGATTGGGCAGTACGGGCAGGTGCAGGAGTGGCTGCAAGACCACGACAACCCCAAGGGCACGCACCGCCACATCTCGCACCTCTACGGGCTGTTTCCGAGCGGGCAGATTTCGCCCTACCGCACGCCCGAGCTGTTTGAGGCGGCCCGCACCACCCTCACCCAGCGCGGCGACATCTCCACGGGCTGGTCGATGGGCTGGAAGGTGAATTTCTGGGCGCGCATGCTCGATGGCAACCACGCCTACCAGCTGCTAACCAACCAGCTGCGCCTGCTGCCCGGCACCGTGGAGAAGGTAAACGAGGCCACCGGCGGCGGCACCTACCCCAACCTGCTCGACGCCCACCCGCCGTTTCAGATTGACGGCAACTTCGGCTGCACCTCGGGCCTGGCCGAGCTGTTTGTGCAAAGCTACGACGGGGCCATCGACATCCTGCCCGCCCTGCCCGATGCCTGGCCCAGCGGCGAGGTCACGGGCCTGGTGGCCCGCGGCGGCTACGTGGTAGACTTGGCCTGGAGCCAGGGCCGCGTGACGCACCTGCGCATTACCTCGCGCCTGGGCGGCACCTGCCGCCTGCGCCTGCACTCGCCTCTGAAAGCTGCTGGCAAAACCAAGCTGGTAGCAGCACAGGGCGAAAACCCCAACCCCTTCTACCAGGCGCTGCCCGTCAAAGCCCCCCTGGTTTCGGACAAGGCCACCGCCAAAAAGCCCAGCCTGCCGGCCTCCACGCTCTACGATATGCCCACCCAGGCCGGGCAGGCTTACGAGCTGACCAGCAAGTAATTAAATTCACTCTGCATACTACTACCATTTGGCCTATGCTATAACCTGCGTTGCCCCGCCTCCGACAATTTCACTCCCTTGCCCCACCCGCTAGAATTCCCACCAGTATGAGAAGAAACGTACCACTACCAAAGGGACTTATGCTCCTTTGCCCCCCTACTACTTGGCGAGGCCTGGCCTATACCTCGCTTTTCCCGCTATTACTGGCGGCCACCTTTCCCACAGCTTCGCTGGCGCACGATGGCCACGCCGCGGCCAGCCGAACAGTTGAAGGAACTGACCACCCCCTGGCCGACCGAGTGGTAACGGGCTTCGTGACCGACGAGAAAAACGAGCCCCTGCCCGGCGTTACCGTCGTGGTAAAAGGCACCCCGCAGGGCGCGACTACGGATGTAGCTGGCAAGTTTCAGGTGACGGTGCCCGAAACCGGGGAGGTTGTGCTCTCCTTTTCCTTTATCGGCTACAAAAGCCAGGAGGTAGTGGTTGGGAACCGGAAAACGATAACGCTGGCAATGGCTCTCACGACCAATGCCGTTGATGAGGTCGTGGTAATTGGCTACGGGGCTGTGCGCAAAAAAGACCTGACGGGCGCCGTAACCCAGCTGAAAGGGGAGGAGCTAAAGGAAATTCCGGCCGCTAACGTGCTGGAAGCCGCCCAGGGCAAAATCGCGGGTGCCGACATCACGCGGAGCAGCGGCCAGGCCGGGGCGGCCGTCAACATCACCATCCGCGGCAACCGCTCCATCGGGGGCAACAACTCCCCGCTGATTATTGTCGATGGCATTCAGTACAACAGCTTGCAGGACATCAACGCCAACGACATCGAAACGATGGACGTGCTGAAAGATGCTTCCTCGACCGCTATTTACGGCTCGCGCGGCTCCAATGGCGTTATCCTGATTACCACTAAAAAAGGCAAATCGGGCAAGCCGGAAATCTCCTTCAATACCTACGCGGGCATTTCGAAGGTCACGATGTATCCCAAGGCCATGGATATTTACGGCTACCGCGACCTGAAACGGGAGGCCTGGCGGGCGGCCGGCGTGTGGAAAAGCCCCGCCGACGACCCAGCCATTTTTACCAACCTGGCCGAATACCAGGCCTTGCAGAACGGCGAATGGACGGATTTTCAGGAGGCGCTCATTCACAATGGCTTGCAGCAGGACTACCAGGTGGGCGTGCGGGCCGGCACCGACCGGCTGAAGGCCTACATCTCGGCCGATTACTTCAATGAGAAGGGCATCCTGAAAATGGACGAGCTGAAGCGCTACACTGGCCGCCTCAACGTCGATTTCATCATCACCGACTGGTTGAAAGTGGGGATGCAAAACCAGCTCACGTACTACAACCAGAGTGTGCGGCGCGACCCCCTAAACCAGGCCAACAAAATCAGCCCGCTGGGCTCGCTCTACGATGCCAACGGCAATTTCAACTACATTATGCTGGACGGCCAAACGGCCAACCCACTCTCGGACGAGCAGCCCAATGTGTTTGATGGCCAGGTGCTAACCACCCGGACGCTGACTACCGGCTACCTGGAGTTGACGCCAATCAAGGGCTTGGTTGTGCGGAGCACGCTGGGCGTCAGTTTGTCGTCGCTCCGCGACGGGGCTTACATGTCGCCGAGGTCGCTCGACCGGTCGCTCTCGGGCAAGTCGCTGGCCACGTACAATACCAGCAATAGCCGAGGCATCAACTGGGAAAACGTGGCCACCTACCAGCACAGTTTTGGCCAGCACGCCCTCACCGTGACGGGCATCGCCAGCTACCTGGGCAACACGGCGGACAATGCGGCCGCTTCGGGCGTTAATCAGCTCTTGCCTAGCCAATTGTTTTATTCGCTGGGCAGCGCCACCGAGGAAATCAAGATTAACTCGGCTTATTCGCAAAACAACCTGGTGTCGTTTGCGGCCCGCGTCAACTACGCCTTCCGCGACCGGTACCTACTGACGCTTACCGCCCGCGAAGACGGCTCGTCGAAGCTGGCCGTGGGTAACAAGTGGACCTTCTTCCCGTCGGCAGCCGTGGCCTGGCGCATTGTGGATGAGCCCTTTATGAAAAATATCAGCGGCCTGACCGATTTGAAGCTGCGCACCAGCTACGGCGTGGCCGGCAACGACCCCTCGGGGCCGTATGCCACCCAAACGACCCTCACGCGCATCGCCTTCGGCTACGATGAGGTGCCATATCCGGCTTACACGTTTTCGCGCAACGTGGGCAACGCGGCCCTGGGCTGGGAGCTGTCCTACACCAAAAACATAGGCTTGGATGTGGCTGTGTTTGGGGGCCGCCTGAGTGGGTCGATTGACTACTACGACACCCGCACCCGCGACCTGCTGCTGGACCGGGGCCTGCCCCCCACCTCGGGCGTAACCACGGTGAAGCAGAATATTGGCCGCACGCGCAACCGCGGCGTCGAAGTGTCGCTAACCAGCACCAATATTCAGAGCAAGAGCCTGACCTGGACCAGCACCCTCACTTACACCCGCAACAAAGAGGAAATTACGGACCTCGTAACCGATGGCAACGATGTAGGCAATGGCTGGTTTATCGGGCAGCCCATCCAGGTGTATTACGACTACGAGAAGCTCGGCATCTGGCAAACCAGCGAAGCCGACCAGGCCGCGAAACTATCGCCGACCCAGCTGCCGGGCGAAATCAAGGTGAAAGACCAGAATGGCGACGGCAAAATCGACGCCATCAACGACCGGGTTATCCTGGGCAACCCGCGCCCCAAGTGGAGCGGCGGCCTCGACAACACGGTGCGCTACAAGGGGTTTGACCTGAACGTCTTCGTTTATGCCCGCATCGGCCAGATGATTAGCTCCGACCGCTCGGCTCGTTTCGACTACCAGGGCATCGGCAACAGCACGGCCGGCCTCGACTACTGGACGCCCGAAAACCCTACCAACGATTACCCCCGCCCCAATAAGAACGGGGGCGGCAAATACCTCTCCACGCTAGCCTACCAAAGCGGCTCGTTTGCCCGCATTCGCAATATCACGCTGGGCTACAATATGCCTACTGCCTTGCTACCCAAGGCACTGCGCGGGGTGCGGGTGTACGTGACGGGTAAAAACCTGTTCACCTTCACCAAGCTGAACTACGACCCGGAGCGCGGCGGCAGCGAGAATTTTCCCCTGACCAAGCTATACGTATTTGGCTTGAACGCCACCTTTTAATCGACTGAATACCAGTTATTTCTATGAAAGCTTTTTTCACCAAGAAGGGGATAGCATTGCTCGCGCTGCTTGGGCTGTTTTCGTGCACCGACACCTTGCAGGAGTACAACCCCAGCGGCCTGACGGCCGACACGGTGTACTCGACGCCGGAGGGCTTCGAAACCCTGGTCAACGCGGCTTACTCGTACCAGCGCTGGTGGTACGGCAAAGAGGAGGCCCACAACATGACCGAGCTGGGCACCGACATCTGGACCAGCGGCTCAGGCGACACCGACCGGGGCCTGAGCCAGTACCTTAACCTGCAAGGTACCAACACGTACTTGGCCACCGAATGGCGCGAGCTGTACGCGGCCGTGAACCTGTGCAACGGCGGCCTGGCCCGCATCGACAAGGCGGGGCTTTCGGCCACGCTACGCCCCATCCGGGAGGGCGAGCTGCGTTTTTTGCGCGCCTTCTACTACTGGCACATTGTAGAAACCTGGGGAGGCGTGCACTTCACCACCGACGAAACCACGGGGGTAGTTTCAACCGCCAACCGCACGCCCGTAGCCGCTTTCTATGACCTGATTCTCTCAGACTTGCGCACGGCTGTGGACAAGCTGCCCACCACCCAGCCGCAGTATGGCAAGGTGACCAAGGGCGCGGCGCAGGCCTTTCTGGCGCGCATGTGCCTGGCGCGGGGTCTCAACCAGGAGGCGCTGACCTTGGCACAGGCTGTCATGGCCAACACGGCCTACCGGCTAGAGCCCAACTACGCCGACCTCTGGAAGATGAGCAACCTGAAAACCCGGGAAGCCATTTACGTAGTCGATTACTCGGTTAATCTGGCAATCAATGACCTGGTTAATGCGACATTCAACCCCTACGGCCACGGCCGGGGCAGCAACAATGCCCACCTGCTGTACTTGATGAAGTACGACGACCGGCCCGGCATGGTGCGCGATATCGCCAATGGGCGGCCCTTTAACCGCTACATGCCCACGCGCTTTCTGCTCGACCTCTACAGCACCAACGACGCCCGCTACGAAGGCTCGTTCAACGAGGTGTGGTATGCCAACTCGACCTCTCGCCCGGCCGGCATGGCCCTCGGCGACACGGCCGTGTACTGCACGCGCCGCGAAATTCCGCTCGCGTTTCAGGCCACTCGCAAGTACCAAACTATAGACCGGGTCAAGATTTACAACGCCAACGGCACGGTAAAAGACAACCTGCGTTATCCCAGCTTGTCGAAATTCATGGACCCGACCCGACCCAGCCTCAACGAGGCGCAGAGCGCCCGCGACGTGTTCGTTATCCGCCTGGCCGAAGTGTATCTGATTGCCGCCGAGGCCCAAATGAAGCTCAACAACCTGCAAGCCGCCGCCGACTACGTGAATGTGCTGCGCACCCGCGCGGCCAAGCCCGGCCGCGCGGCCGCCATGCAGGTGACGGCCGCGCAAATGACGCTGGACTTTATGTTGGACGAGCGCGCCCGCGAGCTGGCTGGCGAGCAGCTGCGTTGGTTTGACCTGGTGCGTACCGGCAAGCTGCTGGACCGCGTGCGGCTGTATGCGCCCGATAATGCCGTTAACATTCAGCCATTTCACGTGCTGCGGCCCATTCCGCAAACGCAGCTGGATGCCGTCACCAACAAAAGCGACTTCACGCAAAACCCTGGCTATCAATAGCCGGCCTGGCCGTCGTGGGGCCACCAGTGCCCCGCGACGGCTTTTGGGGTGGCGCACTGCCACGCCAAACTATCGCTAGCCCCGGCTGCTTCCTGCTGTTATGCTGTTACTTATCCGCCCCGTTGTTTTCTGCTTGCTGTACCTGAGTTTTTTGCAAGCTCAGGCACAAGAGTTTATACCGCTTTGGCCAAAGAAAAAGCTGCCCAACTCCAAGGGGTTAAAGCTGGCGGATAAAATAGAGAACGAGCGAATTTTACAGGTGGGCACGCCGGGTATGTATGCTTTTTTTACCTCGAAAGAAGAAAACAAAGGCTGCGCCGTGCTCATCTGCCCTGGCGGTGGCTACGAGCGCCTGACCTACCTGCTGGGCGGCACGCAGCTGGCCAAGTGGTTTAATACGATGGGCGTCACGGCCTTTGTGCTGAACTACCGCCTGCCGACCTCACCCGACCTCCAGGACCGCACCATTGGCCCCGAGCAAGACGCCCAGCGCGCCATGCGCCTGATTCGGGCCAGCGCCGCCCGCTGGAAGCTCGACCCGGCGCGCATCGGCATTATGGGGGGCTCGGCGGGCGGGCACCTGGCTTCTACGCTGGGCACGCACCCCGAGGACGTAGCGGCCATCGGCGACTCGCTCGACCGCGTGCCCTTTGCCCCCAGTTTTATGGTGCTGGTGTCGCCCGTTATCAGCATGGGCCAGTACGCCCACGCCGGCAGCCGCAAAAACCTGCTCGGCGAAAATCCCTCGGCGACGCTGGTGGCCAAGTTCTCCAACGAGCTGCATGTCACGGCTGCCACCCCACCCACCTTTTTGGCCCACGCCTACAACGACAAGTCAGTGAATCAGCGCAATAGCCTGCTCTTTTATCAGGCCTTGGTTGAGCACGATGTGCCGGGCAGCCTGCACATTTTCCCGCAGGGCGGCCACGCCATTGCCCTGCGCAATACCCCCGGCTCGGCTAGCCAGTGGACGACCCTTTGCGAGGCGTGGCTGCTGGAGATGGGGTTTCTCGCGGGCCGCGAGTAGGGCAGTTGTACCTGCTGTTCAAGTAGTTTATTCACTAGCTCATTTTATGCGTCGTTTTCTACTTCCGCCCATCGCCGGCCTTGGCTTGTTGCTGCTGACGGCCTTTGCGGCCCCCGGCCCGTCTAGGAAAACCAAGCTATTCATGATTGGCGATTCGACGATGGCCAACAAGCCCCAGCATGTATTCCCCGAAACCGGCTGGGGGATGCCGCTGGCCACCTTCTTCGACACGGCGGCGGTGGTGATTGACAACCGCGCCCAGAACGGGCGCAGCACGCGCACCTTTCTGGCCGAAAACCGCTGGCAGCCCATCGTGGCCGCGCTGCAACCGGGGGACTACGTGTTCATTCAGTTTGGGCACAACGACGAGGCCGAAAACTACCCCGACCGCTACACCCCCCCGGAGGACTACCGCCAGAACCTGTTGAAATTTGTGCGCGAAACGCGGGCCAAAAAGGCCTACCCGGTGCTGCTGACGCCCATCACACGCCGCCGCTTCGACAAGGAAGGCCGCGTGCAGGAAACCCACGTGGCCTACTCCAAAGTGACGGCCGAGGTGGCCGCCCAACAGCGCGTGCCGCTCATCGACCTCGACCGCATGAGCCGCGAGCTGGTGCAACAGTACGGGGTCGAAAAATCGTTGCTGCTGTACCTGGAGCTGGCCCCCGGCGACCATCCCAACTACCCCTACGGCCACCACGACAACACCCATTTCACGGAGCTGGGCGCTCGCAAGATGGCACAACTGGCCGTGGGCCAAATCGTGGCCCAGCAGCTGCCCACGCTCTCGGAGCACCTGGCCAAGCCCACGGCCAAAAACGCCGTGCCGCCCGCCCCTAACCCCAATGGCAAGGATGCCCAGCCTACTACCCCGTAGCGCGGACCTGCAGTCCGCGAATAGCAAACATATTAGCTCGCGGACTAAAAGCCCACACTACTTTCCTGGCTGTACCCTGACTCTGAAACCGCTTTAGCCCGCATCGCGCATGCTTTTCCGCTCCCTATTACTAGCCAGCAGCCTGTTGCTACCCACCGCCCTCCACGCCCAATTAGCCCCCACCAAGCCCGCCGCCAAGGTCGAAACCTTCCTGGTGCCTATTCGCCTGACGGTGGCCCAGGATGGCTCGGGCGAGTACCGCACCATTCAGGAGGCCGTGATGGCCGTGCGCGACTTTATGCAGGTGCCGGCCACCATTTTCATTAAGAATGGTATTTATAAAGAGAAGCTGCTGATTCCGTCGCAGAAAACCAACATCATGCTGCTGGGCGAGAGCAAAGAGGGCGTCGTCATCACCTTTGGCGACTACTCGGGCGATGCCGACAAGCACAGTACCTACACCTCGGCCACGGTGCGCGTGCAGGGCAATGATTTCGCGGCCGAAAACATCACGTTCGAAAACTCGGCCGGGCGCGTGGGCCAGGCTGTGGCGCTGCATGTGGAAGGCGACCGCGCCACCTTCCGCCACTGCCGCCTGCTGGGCAATCAGGACACGCTGTTTCTGGCCCTCGAAAACAGCCGGCAGTACTACCAGGACTGCTACATCGAGGGCACCACGGATTTTATTTTCGGCTCCAGCACGGCGGTGTTCGAGCGCTGCACCATTTTCAGCAAAACCAACTCCTACATCACGGCGGCTTCTACCTGGCCCCGGCAATCGTTCGGGCTGGTGTTCCTGAATTGTAAGCTCACGGCCGCGGCCGAGGCCACCAAGGTGTACCTCGGCCGGCCCTGGCGGCCCCATGCCCGCACCGTTTTTCTCAACACTGAAATGGGGGCGCAAATCGCCCCCGCCGGCTGGGAAAACTGGGGCAAGGCCAGCAACGAAGCTACCGCCTACTACGCCGAGTATGCCAGTACCGGCCCCGGCGCCAACCCCGCCGGCCGCGTGAAATGGGCACACCAGCTCACGGTCAAGGAAGCCCGGCAGTACACGCTCAAAACCGTCTTCGGCGGGCCGGTAGGGTGGGAGCCAGTGCGCAAGTAGCCGGGTGCCTACTTAGTAATCCACTTCCTTTTATTATCGCGCTTTCTGACTATGAGACAATTGCTTGCTCTGCGCATGGCCTTGACTGGCGCGGCCCTGGCGCTGCTGCCGGTGCCCGGTGCCGCCCAAGCGCCGGCCGCTTACTCGTGGGCCAGCCTGCCCCCGGTGCGGCAGCCCGGCTTTCGGGCCGACACCTTCAACATCAGCACGTTTGGGGCGCGGCCCGATGGGCGCACCCTGAACACGGCCAGCATCAACCAGGCCATTGCCGCGTGCAGCAGCCAGGGTGGGGGCGTGGTGCTGGTGCCCGGCGGGCTGTGGCTCACGGGGCCTATCGAGCTGAAAAGCAACGTTAACCTGCACCTGGCGCGGGCGGCGGTGCTCGAGTTTACGGCCGATTTCGACCAGTACCCGCTGGTGCTTGGCAGCTACGAGGGCCTGCCCGCCTACCGCAACCAGTCGCCCCTGTCGGGCACCAACCTGGAAAACGTGGCCATTACCGGCCGGGGCATCGTGGACGGCAACGGCGACGCCTGGCGCATGGTGGGCCGCGACCGCCTCACCGAAAATGAGTGGAAGAAAAAGGTGGCCGCGGGCGGGCTGGTGAGCGACGACGGCCGCATGTGGTACCCTTCCGAAAAAACCAGGCTAGGCTCCAAGACCCCCAACGCCGGCAACCTGGCCCCCGGCAAGACGGCCTCAGACTACGCCGCCATCAAGGACTACCTGCGGCCCAACCTACTGGTATTCAATAACTGCCGCAAGGTGCTGCTCGAAGGCGTTACGTTTCAAAACTCGCCGGCCTGGTGCCTGCACCCGCTGCTGTGCCAGGACCTGACGGTGCGCAACGTGCTGGTGCGCAACCCCGACTACGCCCAGAACGGCGATGGCATCGACGTGGAATCGTGCCGCAACGTGCTGATAGAAGGCTCCACCTTCGACGTGGGCGATGACGGCATCTGTATCAAGTCGGGCAAGGACGCGGAAGGCCGCAAGCGCGGCGTGCCCACCGAGAACGTCATCGTGCGGCGCAACGTGGTGTACCACGCGCACGGCGGCTTCGTCATCGGCTCCGAGATGTCGGGCGGGGCGCGCAACATCTTCGTGGAAGACTGCTCCTTCATGGGCAGCGACAACGGCCTGCGCTTCAAAACCGCTAGGGGCCGGGGTGGCATCGTGGAAAACATTTTCGTGCGCAACATTGCCATGAAAGACATTGTGCACGATGCCATTCTCTTTGACATGTACTACTTTACCAAGCCGCCGGCCAAGCTGGCCGATGGCCAGCCCGCCGCGCCCGACCCCCTCCCCGCCGTGACGGAGGCGACGCCGCAGTTTCGAAATTTCACCATTAGCCACATCACGTGCGATGGGGCCGAGCGCGGCGTATTTATGCGCGGCTTGCCCGAGATGAACGTGCGCCAAATCAAGCTCGACGATTTGGTGCTGCGCACGACAAAAGGAGTGGAGCTAGTGGAGGCGCAGGACATTCAGCTTACCAACTTGCAACTCCAGACCCTGGGCACCGCGCCCGTCGTGGCGGTCGAGAACAGCCACGGCCTGCGCTTTGAGGGCCTCACCGCGGTGGCCCCGGCTGGCCAGCCGCTCTTCAGCGTGAGCGGGCCGCGAGCCGCCGACATTCGCGTGGGCCGGGCCGAGGCCGGCGCGGGCCGTCCCCAGGCCGAATTTAAGGCCGGCGCTAGTCCTAAGTCGCTCAAATATACCAACTAAGCAGCTATGTCTTTCGCAACGCCGGTTTTCTGGTTGAGCTGGCTGGCGGCCGGCGGCGCGGCGCTGCTGGCGCAGCCGGCGCGGGCGCAGCAGTTTCCGGCCCCGCGCGACACCTCGTTCACGGTGCGTAGCGCCTACTTGAAGGAAAAGAAGTACCGGCCCACCATCAGCATTGCCCGGCCCACGCTGCCGGCCACCGTGCGGGCAGCCTATAACCTGACGTACTGCACCCTGGGCGAGCGCCGCTTGCAACTCGACGTTTTTTACCCCAAGGCCAAGCGCCGCGGGGGCTACCCGGCGGTGGTGTTCATCCACGGCGGGGGCTGGCGCTCGGGCGACCGCTCGCAGCACGTGCCAATGGCCCAGCAACTGGCCGCTCGCGGCTACGTGACCGCAACCGTCGAGTACCGCCTCTCGACCGAAGCGCACTACCCCGCCGCCGTGCACGACCTGAAGGCGGCCATTCGCTGGCTGCGGGCCAGCGCCCGGCAGTACCGGATTGATACCACGAAGGTGGCGGTGTGGGGCTTTTCGGCGGGCGGGCAGCTGGCGGCGCTGGTGGGCACCACAGGCGGCTACGCGCCGCTCGAAGGCCCGGCCGGCGCGCCGGGCTACTCCAGCAGCGTGCAAGCCATTGTGGACGTGGATGGTACGCTGTCGTTTCTGCACCCCGAGTCGAGCGAGAGCGCCCACAACAACCCCTCGGCGGCCTCCTACTGGCTGGGTGGCCTGAAAACGGAGCGGCCTGAGCTGTGGCAGCAGGCCGGCGGCCTAAGCCACGTATCGCCCCAAACGCCACCCATCGCCTTCATCAACAGCTCGATAGACCGAATGCACGCCGGCCGCGAAGACATGCTAAAGCAGCTGGATGCCTACCACATCTACCACGAGACCCACACCTTCCCCGACTCGCCCCACCCGTTTCCATTGTTCAACCCCTGGTTTGAGCCCACGCTGAATTACACGGCCGACTTCCTGCGGGTGGTTTTTGCCCCCACGCGCTGAGTGGGCGGTTTGGGAAGCTCAGTAGGCTGAGCGATAATGAAGTAAAATACTGACTAGCAATGTAAAGCGATAACAATGAATGCATTTTTTTCGACACGCCGACTTTTCAGCCTGGGCAGCGCCGTGGCGCTGGGGCTGATGCTGTGGGCAGCGCCGGCCCAGGGGCAGCCGCGCCGCCTGGTGGTGGCCCAGGATGGCAGCGGCGACTACCGCACCGTGCAGCAGGCCCTCGATGCCGTGCCGACGGGCCAAACCCAAATCACGACCATCTTCATCAAAAAAGGCATTTACAAAGAGAAGATGACTCTGGCCGCCGGCAAAAACTTCGTGCGCCTGCTGGGCGAAGACGCGGCTACCACCATCCTCACCTACGACGACTACGCCCAGAAGCAAAACGCCCAGGGCCAGAATATTGGCACTTCCGGCTCGGCCAGCTTCTTTGTGCGGGCTACCGATTTTGCGGCCGAAAACCTGACGTTTGCTAATTCGGCCGGCCCGGTGGGCCAGGCGCTGGCCATCTGGGTGGGCGGCGACCGGGTGAAATTCAGAAACTGCCGCTTTCTGGGCAACCAGGACACGATTTATACCGGCGGGCGGCGGCAGTACTACCAAAACTGCTACATCGAGGGCACCACCGATTTCATCTTCGGCGGCTCCACGGCCTGGTTTGACCGCTGCGAGCTGTTTTGCAAAAAAGGCGGCAGCTACGTCACGGCCGCCTCCACGCCCGACACCGTGCGCTACGGCTACGTGTTCAGCCGGTGTCGCCTCACGGGCGACGCGCCCGCCGCCAGCTACTACCTGGGCCGGCCCTGGCGGCCCTACGCCAAAGTGGTGTTCCTAGAGTGCCAGCTGGGCGCGCACCTGCGGCCTGAGGGCTGGCACAACTGGGGCAAGGCCAGCAACGAAGCCACCGCCTACTACGCCGAATACGCCAGCACCGGCCCCGGCGCGGCCCCGGCCCAGCGCGTAGCCTGGTCGCACCAGCTCACCAAGGCCGAGGCTAGCGCCTATACGATTGGCGAGGTGCTGGGCCACTGGCAGCCTTAGGGGGACGGGGACGGGCCCGCTGCGCCAGAGCCCGAGCCATCGGCCGCTACAGCTAGGGCGATGCCCTCGTCCTGCCAGTTGTATAGGTCCTTGGACGAATAGCAATGCACGCCTACCTGCGCCATATTACCCAAGGAACCAGCAATTTTATGCTCGCCAAATAGATAATAGCGGCCCTTATCGTAGAGCACGCCCGCGCCGTGGGCATTGAGGTGCGAGCCCTTGTTGTCGGGCCACACTTTGCCAGGTTCGAAGGCTGTGCGCTGCTGCCCCTGGGCATACGCTGCCAAGCTAGCCAGCGCCAGCAGCACACCAAACAAAATAGCTTTTTTATACTATATATCCGTAAGTAACTTTCTTTGATTTTTTAATTTAAAATACGGACAATCAATGATTTTTGTATAGCTTACACCACGCATTCTGCTCAACTAAGGCCTGTTCAAGCACACCTAGGCGCAAGGCTGGTAACAGGGCAGCAGGCAGATACTCCGCTGGCCTAGCGCGCGTGGCGTGGGCACAACTGATAAGCCTATACCGGCCGAGAGAAGCACGACATGCCTCCCACCTACCAGCCGGGATTTTGGCGAAACAGCGGCACACGGCGGATTTCGATGTCGGGAATGGGCATCAGGTACATTTCGGGGCGAAAAACGTGCTGCCGCAACGAATTGGTGATGTTGTAGGTGTAAGGGCCGGGGGCAGCCGCAGTGCCCCGGTTGATAACCTGCATGCGCCGGTTGAAACCATTATTGACGGTCACCGCAATTTTCCAGCGTCGGATATCATTCCAGCGGTGGTCTTCCAGAGCCAGCTCGATGCGGCGTTCGTTCTGGATAATATCGCGCAACTGGCTGGTCGAAACCCCCACCGGAATGCCGAAGCGCCCATCCGTGCCCGCATCTACGCCCGCCCGGCCACGCAGTAGCTTGAGCGTGTTAACCGCCGTTTCGGGCTGCCCCAGTTCGTTGATGGCCTCGGCGTAGTTGAGCAGAATTTCGGCGTAGCGAATGAGCGGCCAGCCGCGCGGCGTGTTGGTGGCGCTGTTGGCCGCGATGGTGGGGTCGAGCATCTTGCGGAAGTAGTAGCCCGTCGACGAGGTCAGCGCCTGGTAGCCATCGCTAGCGGCCCCATCATAGGTGTACACCGGGCGCTGGGCGCTGGCTGACACTAAGAAGAAGTTGGCCCCGTTGTAAATGATGCTGTTGTAGAAGCGCGGCTCGCGGTTGAGGTAAGGATTCAGGGGGTCGTAGCCCGAGTTGGCGTCGGTGATGCGCTTGCCGTTTTTCATCAGGTACGCATCTACCAGGTTTTGGCTGGGCAGGGTGCCACCGCTTCCGCCGCGGGTAGTGGGCAAAAACGCGCCTTCAAAGTCCTTATTAGGCGGGCGGTTCACGAAGTAGATATACTCAGGGTTGACGCGCTGCTGAAACACCGACACAAAGCCGTAGCCAGGAGCGGTGGTGTTGTCGACTACCAACGAGTAAAGGTTGGTATTCATTACGGCCAGGGCCGCATTGGCCGCGTCTTGCCAGCGGCTGGCGCTGTAGGTGGGGTAGCTCACCAGCGCGGCCAGGCTGGGGTCGGTGGTAGTAGCGCCGCCATTGAAGAGCGGGCTGGCCGCATAAAGCAGCAAGCGGCTTTTCAAGGCCAGGCACACGCCCGGCGTGATGCGGCCGTAATCCACGGTCGAGGGTGCACTAGCCGACTGCGTGGGCACTACCTGGGCCACGGCATCCAGTTCCTGCGAGATGTAGGTGACGCAGTCGGCAAACGAGCTACGGGGTAGATTAATGTCATCGTTGAGGTCAAACACCTTATCTCCGATGAGGGGCATGCCCCCAAAGTGCTCTAGCAGCAGAAAGTAATACCAGGCCCGCAGAAAGCGCGCCTGGGCTACCATCTGGGTTTGCGTGTCCTTGGAGAGCGGCGTGTCAGGTAGCTTGCTTAGCAGCAGGTTTACGCGACGGATGTTGTCCCAAGGGGTCTGCCAGAAGTCGGTACTGGGCAGTTGCAGCGGGGTGTAGGTGCCGCTGTATAATTGCACCGAGGGATTGCCCGAACCCGTGAACGTATATTCTGCATCGTCGGTAGCTTGCTCGATGTTGCCGCCGTTGGCCCAGCGCGACTTGTTAAAGCTGTAGCCGATGTCGCCGTAGATGCGGGTGAGGAAGGCCACCGTGCGCACACTGTCACTGAAGACAATGTCTTCGGTTAGCGTGCTAGTACGCGGCTCCAGGAAGCTATCTTGCTTTTTGCAGGCTGCCAGAGCCACAGCTAGCCCCAAGCCCAGGAATAATTTTTTCATCAGTATTGGGTGGGATGCAGGTTAAAAGGTCACGCTCAGGCCCAGGTTAAGAAGGCGCTGGGGCGGGTAGATGCTGCGGTCGGTACCAAGCGTAATCTCAGGGTCAAATTCGTAGAGGGCGTCCAGCTTGGTCCAGGTCAGCAGGTTGGTGCCGGTGGCGTAAACGCGGGCGGCCGGAATGCCTAACCGGCGTGTGAAGGTGCTAGGCAGGTCGTAGTTGAGCTGCACGTTTTTGAGGCGCACGAAGTCGCCCGAGCGCTGCCAGAACGTGGAGGGGTTGGCGGCCGGCTGGCTGATGCTGTTGTTGAGCAGCGTCAGGCGCGGGTACTGGGCATTGTCGCCCAGCTCGGGCGTCCAGGCCTGCCGGTGCACGGCCGTCAGGTTAGAAGAGAAGGCCTGAATGGCTTCCGAAAGGGCCGACACATTAAAATTGCTGGCACCCTGAAACAGTATGCTGATGCTCAATCCTTTGTAGCGGGCACCCACATTTAGGCTGTAGGTGGTATTGGGCAGGTTGGGGTAGCCGGTCACGGTGCGGTCGTACACGTCAATGACGCCGTCGCCGTTCAGGTCCTTGTATTTCAGGTCGCCGGGCTGCGCTCCGTTGGTGGGCTTAGCTATATCGCTATTAGTGAGGTCGGCTTGCGAGTAGAAGCCGTCGAACACATAGACACGCTGCGAGCCAATGCTATTGCCCGTAAAGTTCTGGTAGCTATACTTATTAGGGGCCTCGTCGATGTTGAGAATCTTGTTCTTAGCCACAGAGTACTGCGCCCGGATATTCCAGGAAAAGTCGCGGGAAATGGGGCTTTGGTAGCCTAAGTCTATTTCGAAGCCTCGGTTTAGCACCCGGCCCCGGTTCACGGGCGGCAGGCCGATACCAATAATGCTCGACGTACTGCCCGGCGATACCAGGATGTCGTAGCGGTTGTTGTTGAAATACTCTATCGAGCCGGTGATGGTGTTCTTGAACATGCCAATATCCACGCCCAGGTTGAGCTTGCGCTCTTTTTCCCAGGTCACGTCATTGTTGCCCAGCGTGCCCTCCACTACCCCGGAGTAGGCCGTGCTGTTCACGCCGAAGTTGGGCTGCGCGGCCCCGTTGCCGTTGCTGTACGTCTGCTGGTAGTAGTATTGGAAGCCACCGATGGCATCGTTGCCCACCACGCCCAGCGAGCCGCGCAGCTTCAGCAGGTTTACGGCTGGTACCGTATTCTTGAAGAAGCTTTCTTCGGCCACGTTCCAGCCAGCGGCCACTGCCGGGAAAAAGCCATAGCGATTTTCGGCCGTGAAGCGGCTCGACCCATTGAGGCCAGCATTAAACTCAAGCAGGTAACGCCGCTCAAAATCGTAGCCCACGCGCATGGAGTAGCCTACGAAGTTGTTGGGAATGAAATTATAAATGGCATTATTTACGTTGGCCAGCACCGAGTTACTATTATAGAGCGCCAAGCCCGAGAGGTGGTGGTGGCCAAAGGTGCGGTCGTAGTTGATGATGCCCTGCAAGTTGGTTGTGCGCGAGGTACTACGCGGGTCGTAGCCGATGAAGTAACGGCGCGTTCGAAACACGTTAGGGTCGCGGGGGGTGTAGGCGGTGGGGTCGTCGGCTGGCTTCGAGGGGTCGTAGATAAATGAGGCAAACGTGTCGCGCGTGATATTGCGCGCGTAGCTATAGTTGCTGGTATAAGCCACCCGGCCCGTGATGGCGAAGCCCTTAAAGAAATTGCCAAATACCCCTAAATCTTGCCGCGCCGAAAACACGCCGTTGACGTTGTTTTCGAAGCTGCGGGTGTAGCCGTAGTTGCGCAAGCGGCCAATCACATTGTTGACGTTGTAATTGCCGCCCTGGTCGAGCTGCCACTGGCTGTAGCCCAGCGAGCCGTCGGGATTGTAGATGGGGTAGGCAAACGGCGCCAGCGTGCGAAAGCTGCTATAGTCGTAAAAAAGATTATTATAGCCGAAAGGACTACCCACGTTGGGGGCGTTTACCTCGGCAAAGTTGCCGTAAAGGTCTACCCGCGCCGTTAGCCCCTTAGTGATATTCATATCCAAGTTCGAGCGATAGTTGTAGCGGCGCTGGTAGTAATTATTATCCACGCCCGTGCCAGAGCTAAAGTCCTTGAGCATCCCATTCTGAAACAGGTAGCCGCCCGACACGAAGTAGCGCACGCGGTCGGTGCCACCCGATAGGTCGATGTTGCCCTGGTACTGCTGGCTGAATTTCTTAAACAGTACCTCGCGCCAGTTCACGTCGGGGTGGCCGTAGGGGTCCGAACCATCCTTAAACTTTTGCAAGTCAGTGTCGGAGAATCGGGGCACAAAATTGGCCGGGTTGCCACCGCCGGCCACAAAGTCATTGCGCAGCGCCTGATTGTAGAGTGTAGCCGTTTCAAACGAGCCTAGGTAGTTGGGCAGCTTGGTGGGCTGGCTGAACGCACTTTGCACGCGGGTCGAAATCTGGGGCGGGCCTACCTTGCCGCGCCGGGTCGTCACCACCACCACGCCGTTGGCCCCGCGCACGCCGTAGATGGCGGTTGTTGCGGCATCTTTCAGAATGGAAACGCTCTCAATCTCGTTGGGGTCGAGGCGCTGAAACTGGTCGTAGCTGAACTGAATGTCATCCACAATAATGAGGGGCTGCGTGTTGCCGTTGGGGCTGCTGATGCCGCGCAAGTAAAACGCTGCCCCGTCGGCCCCCGGGCGGCCCGAGGGCTGCTGCGAGAAAAAGCCGGGCAGGCGGCCCACCAGCGAGTTTTGCAGGCTGGCCGACGGGTTTTCGCGGATAGCCACGCCGCTTACTTGGCTCACAGCCCCGACGAGGGTAATTTTCTTCTGCTCCCCAAAGCCAATAACCGAAACTTCGTTTAGGTTTTGTTCTGTCGATTCTAGCCGTACATCTACCGTGGTACGGTTGCCGACCTGCACCTCGGTCAGCTTATAGCTGACCGAGCGAAATACCAGCACCCCGCCGGCCTTCAAGGTAAGGGTGTAGCTACCGTTTGCGTCGGTGCTGGTGCCATTTGAGGTCATATCGCGCTCGTACACAGACACGCCGGGCACTACGCCCTGCGCGTCGCGCACCACGCCCCGCACCGTGCGGCTCTGCGCCCAGGCCGGCCGGCCCACGGCCCCTAGCAGGAGCGCGAAGAGGAGTAGTAAGTTTCTCATAAAATCGGGTGGGAAAA
>JAKONR010000174.1 GCA_022701825.1 Hymenobacteraceae bacterium
GCCAGTCGGCCGAGAGGAAGTTGTCAGAAGGCGAGTCGGACGAAATCGGCACCAAATCCAGGCCCTGCTCGCCCAGCACGCGGGAGGTGCCACCGGCCCCCACGCCGAGGTAGCCCGCCTGGTCTACCGAGCCACCGGTGGCGCCGGGGCTCAGGCCTTTGCCCAGCAGCAGCAAGTACTTGGTTTGGGTGGTGGGTGCCGCATTGGCCAGCCACAAGGCAAAATGCCGCAAAGCCAGCACCGAGCGCTCGCCGTAGTGGAACTGGTCGTAGAGCAGCGGCGCGGTCACCATCAGCGTGTCGTAGCCGCCGCCGGTTGTAGAGGCCCGGTATTTGGCGTATTCCAGGGCGGCATTAGGCACCGTGCCCGCCGCCTGCATCAGATTGGGGTGGGTGATGATGACAAAGTTGGGCGTGACCGGATTGATAGCGCGGAAGTTGACGCGGCGGGCCGCCGACGGCACCAGCGATGCCGTGGCATCGGCCAGGTAGAGGCGGCGCGTTTGGGCGCTGGTGGCACTTGGAAACACAAAGCGCCGGGCCGTGCTGCCCAGGGTTTGGGCGGCCGTGGGCGCGATGCGCTGCACGTTGTAAGGGTCGTGGATATCGTAGCCGATTACGGTGGCCGGAATATTATCCAGCTCATACGTAGCCACGCCGCTCAGCAGCGAGTCGTTCTGAAACCACAGGCTGCGGCGGTCGCTAAACCACACGCTCTGCTGCGGGGCCGTAAACTTGACGTAAGCGTAGGCCCACACGTCGAACACCGGTGCTGCGCGCTGGCTCACCACCAGACTACTTAGGTTGACCTGGCCCGTGCTGCTCACGTCGGTGGGCTGCAGCTGAAAGCGGGCCTTCGCAAAGTCGTAGTCGCGGTAGCTCATAGTGCCCAGCTGCCGGCTACTGCCGCCGGGCGGCGTCACCAAAATAGCGGTAGTATGCATGTTGGCTGGGCCGCCCACACCACCTGGGTCGCTTTCGCCAACCAGGCAAACTTCGGCCGTAATAGCCCGGCCCGGCGCAGTGGGCACGGCGCGCAGCAGGCTATCGTTAGCCATCGGGAGAGGACTCGTGAAGCCCCAGTTCGAGAAAAAGCCTTCGGCTTTTTCCAGCCACGGCTGGCGCGAGCTGCCCGTGGTGTGGGTGGGCGCTTCGTAGTATTGCTCCTTGGCTACTTTGAGCGAGGTTTGCATGCGGGTGGCGTGCGGCGTGCCACCAGCGGCTACGGGCTGCGCCATGCGCTTGCCGGCGCGGCTGCTGCTCCAGGTGATGAAGTAGGCCGCCGTATCAGTATAAAAGCTGTAGTACTGGTGGGCCTGCTCGGTGGGGTCTTTGTAGTAGTCGCGGTCGAGCGCGCCATCATTGCGCTGGCCATAAAACTCGAGGTAGCTCGTGGCATCGAGCGTAGCCGCGCTGCCGCCCTGGTACACGGCCGCTTCCTTGCCCCGCCGCCACAGCTGAAACTGCGTGGGCGCTACGCCGTTGGCGTTGAGGCTGCGCAAGTAGTTGTAGTCGAGCCGGTAAAGACCATCGCGCCACACCTTTATCTTGTAGTAGGGCTGGCCAGCCACTATCCATTCGTTGCCGTAAGGCCCCGATTGGGCGTGGGCACCCGTGCCCAGCAGCAAGCCGAATAAAACCAGCAGCAGGGTTTTGGCCGTGGTAGTCTGCCCAAATCGCCACCCAGCAGTGTACTGTTGTGTCATAGCGGGAATAAGAAGGTGAGCCGGCCGCTGCCGGCAAGGATATAATAAGGTAAGAATAAGCTGATTAGCAAGCCGCTAGTTGGTCATGCGTAGGCCGCCCGAACGGCTGCCAAAGCCGTAGCCCAGGCTCACGATGAGCGAGTTGACATTGGCCGACTGGTCGAGGGCCAGGCGCGAGAGAGCCAAATCGACGCGCAGGCCGCTGAAGGCCACACCCGCGCCCAGGCTGTACTGGCCTTTCCACTGCTGCTTTTGGTCGAAGTTGGTGATGCGCTGGTAGTTGCCCACGCCGCCGCGCAGGTACACCAGGTTGTGGTAGCCTACTTCGAGGCCCACGCGCGGGTCTACGCTCACGGGCTTGGCCGAGAGCAGTGTATTGCGCTGGCCATCGGTGGTGGCCTCCAGGTCGGCGGCTACCAGGGCCGTAAACTGCGCGGGCAGCGTAAACTGGTAGCCTGCACCCAGCACCAGCCGGGGCAAGGTCAGCTCGGTTGAGTTTACCGGAATCTGGTCGCCAATGGCCGCCGAGGCCTTGAATTTGTCGGCGTCCACGCTCCAGGCGTTAAAGGTAGTCGTGATGTCGCGGGCCATCAAACCCAGGCGCCAGCCCTTGTGGTTGTACTGCACGCCCGCGTCGATGCCGAAGCCGTAGGCGTTGGCATACGAGCCCACGTTGCGGTAGATGAGCTTGGCATTGGCGCCCACGCTCAGGCCCTCGGGGCCCAGCTTGCGCGCATACGAAAGCAGCAGCGCGTAGTCGGCCACCGAGAAATACGTGATGCGGCTATAATCAATGGAGCCGTCGTACTGATTGATTAGCAGGCGCGTATCAGCGATGTTATCGACGCCCGTGCGCAGCAGCGTGGCCCCGATTACGCTTTTCTCATCGAGCGGCATGGCAAAGGCGGCGTACTCGTTTTTCACCACCCCCGAAAACAGCTCGGAGTGCATCAGCACACCGTCGTATTTGGCGCTTAGGTTAGTGAGGGCGGCGGGGTTCCAGTAGCCGGCGGTGGCGTCGGTGGCCAGGCTTACCTGCACCTTGCCCATGCCCAGCGAGCGGGCGCCCGCCCCCAGGTTCATAAACTCGTTGCTGTATTTGGGCGTGTTGGTTTGGGCGTGGGCCGCGCCGGCGGCCAGCAGCAGGCCGAGGCGTAGTGCCCATTTAGTGTGCCCGCACCGGGTAGCAGCGGAAAGTTGTAGCATAGAAAAAAGTCAGACGAGGAAAATCGGAACCGCAACGCAAGTTACTGCCCAATAGTGCGTCGCGCGGCCCCAAATAGCGGGTCTGCGCGGCCTGCGCGCAAGGCAATTGGCTAACGGCCCGCCGCCTAGCTCCCGGTAAGCGCGGCCGTAGGCGCAGGTGTCGGCAGCATAACGGTATTTTTTAGGATTATTCCAATCCTACTTGCGGACCGCGCTTCAAATAACGGATATTTTTTAGCCTAAATTTTATTTGAATAAAAGTCAATCTACTTACTATCAAACTTCTACCACGCACTTTTTAGCACTATGCTTATCTACGCTAACTCAGAGAAAGAAATATTTTTTAGAAAACCACCTGGCTCGCAACAAAAATAATTTCACCGAGTATTATGCAATACAAAGTACCTGTACTACATTTGTACTGTTCCTCACCTACTACTAGCCCATACCGCCCATGAAACTAGAGAACACCCAGGTGCAGATGCGCAAAGGCATCCTCGAATTCTGCAT
>JAKONR010000177.1 GCA_022701825.1 Hymenobacteraceae bacterium
GTGATGAGCGAGTGGGAAAACGCCTTTTATGCCGAAAACCTGCCCGCCGACCAGCTCAACGCCAAGTGGTGGGCCCTCTGCAAGCAGTACCAGGGCATGGTGCCGCCCACCGCGCGCGGCGAAAACTTCCTCGACCCGGCCACCAAAACCCACATCAACGACGACCCCGCGCAGTACTACGACTACGCGCTGAGCTACATCATTTTATTCCAGCTGCACGACCACATCGCCCGCAAAATCCTGCACCAAGACCCGCACGCCACCAACTACTTCGGCAGCCGCGAGGCCGGGCAGTTTATCCAGGACATCATGCGCCCCGGCAGCAGCCGCGACTGGCGCACGGTGCTCAAGGAGAAAACCGGCGAAGACCTGTCGGCCCGCGCGATGGTCGATTATTTTCAGCCGCTGATGGTGTACTTGAAAGCGCAGAATAAGGGGCGCAAGTACACGATGTGAGCCATGTGCTAATGACAAACGTGGTAACAATTATTCAGCAGCGGCCCTCTTTGCTATGGCTGCCGACTGTATCTATTTACCTGCTGACAATAGGCTCGCCAGATTGTCCTATTGGCTTCTATGGCGACACTTACACCTCTTACTATCTGCAACTGTTTCTGGACTTTTGCATTAAAGTATTCGCGGGTAGCATAGTCGCGTTGGCTGGTAGCTTATTCTTCCCAAGGAGCAAATCATTTCTTGAACGATTTGCCTTTCTATTACCAATTGCCGCGCTCTTGAGTGTAAGCCTATTTTCTATTCTATAGCAGTAAGGGGTTTAGACTCCCTACGGTCTCCCTTTCAGCGCTTTCCGCTTGTCTTGGCGCTACTCTGCCTGCTCATCTGGCAGCCCGCCCAGGCCCAAACCCCGCCCGCGCCGCTGTGCATCGGCGAAACATTCACCCTGCCCTCAAAAGTGCTGGGCGAAACCCGCCGCCTGGCCGCTGCACTACGCGCCGTGGCCAGGCGGCGCCTCAGTTGGCACTATGAGCCGCTGCCCCAGGAAACGCACGGTACCATCTGCCACCCGGCCGCGCCCCGGGCCTTTCGCACGGTATTCAAGCCCTAACACCGGACGCGGGCACCTAGCCTAAAACCGGATTTCTGCCGCCGCCTGTACCGACTGCCACTTAAATTCCCGCACGGCCGAGCGCTGTCCGATACCGACGTGGTTGAAGCCCTGCAAGTAGCGTGTGCTCAGGCTCAGGCTGTGCCATACCCGCACCTCTAGCCCGGCGGTAGCACCCACGGCCCGCTCCTCGGTATCGTGCGTAATCGTTTCTACTTGCCCACCTTGGTTTGCCTTGGCGGCGACCAGCAAGTCGACCTGCGGGCCGCCTACCACCGTCAGGCGGGGCGACACTTGGTATTTCAGCAGCAGCGGCAGCGACAGATAACGCATTTGGTACTGCGTGCCGGAGCCCTTTACTTGCCCGCTTTGCTGCGAAAATACATACTCTTGCTGCAAAGCAAACCAGCGGTTGATGTCGACCTGCATCAAGGCCCCAACCAAGAAGCCCGGCTGCCAGACTGTGGCAACGGGCGCAGTGGGCACGGGCGCGCCCTGGTTGAAATTGGTATTGGAATAGTTCAGGCCTAGCCGCAGCCCAAACCTAACGGGCAGCTTATGGGCAGGCTGCGCCCGGTACGAGCGCTGGGCGCTCGCAGCGAGGGCACAACTCACCAGCACGCAAGTGCCTAAGTACTTTCTCACTACAATACTTTCTGAATCACTAGCTAATTAAGCACTTAGCGCACCAGTTGGGTGCGAGTTGAGCCGTCGGCTCAGTACCTTCGCTACGTTGCTCAGGCGCCGGTCAATCAGCTGGGCTACCTCCGGGTCGGCCAGGTCAATGCGCTGGTTGCGCGTGATGAGGTAGCGCGCCAGCGTCGCGTTCTCGTCTAGCGCCAGTGTAAGCGCGTCCTGCGCGTCTTCCCACTCGGCGGCCTGGTCGGCCGCCAGGTACTGGTAGCGGAGCGCGATGGTTTGCGTTACGAGCTCAGCCAGACGCACGAGCACGGTTATTTCCTCGCCGGTAGGCTCCCGGTACTCTTTACCAATCACGGCCAACATCCCCAGCCGAGCGCCATCGCCGGCAATGAGGGCCGCGCCCGCGTAAAAATTCAGCCCAATAGCTTGTGCTACATCCGGCTTGATGAGCGAGCAGCTTTCAGGCTTGTAGTCCGAAGTTATCACTTGCTCGCCGGTAAGAATGGCGGCCGCGCACATGCTTTCGTCGCGCAGCAGGCCGTTCACCTCGGGGCCACCGGTGCGCGACTTAAACCACACGTAGTCGGCATCGACTAGCGAAATAAGGGAAATAGGCACGTTAAACAGCTGCGCGGCCCAGGCCGTGTAGCTGTCAAAAATCAATTCCGGCGTGGTATTAACGATTTGAAACTGGTGCAAGGTGCGCAGACGCACCGCATCGTCGGCTGGTATTAATGAATCGGGATAGGAATGTGACATTAATAATAAAAAATTATGCTTAGCTACTTTAATAATTGGCTTCGTTGCCGGGCAGGTCAATCAGAATAAATTCGGCGTCTTTAGCTGCGCTAATTTCCACTACCTGCTCGGCCGTTAGGCGAGCTTGGTCATTGGGCATCAGGGTTACACCGTTTACCAGCAGGCTACCTTCTTTCACGTAGATAAAGGTAAGACGAATCGCGAACGTTTTAAAAATAATCTCTTTTTCAGCATCAAGCCGCGCCCAGTATACGGTGCTGTTCGAGTTCATGTACACCACGTCTTCGAGCACTTTCTGGCCCGTCACGAGCGGCACGAGTTCGTTTTTCTTGCTGCTCAGAAAACCCAAATCCTTCTGCTCGTAGCTTGGGGCCAGGCCTTTTTGGCTTGGCATAAACCAAAGCTGGTAGAGGTGCAACTGCCCATCGGTGCGGTTCATCTCGCTGTGGGCCAGACCAGTGCCGGAGGTCATGCGCTGCACCTCGCCCGCCGTGATGCTGGTGCGGTTGCCGAGCGTGTCTTCGTGGCTCACTTCGCCTTCCAGTACCAGCGTCACAATTTCCATTTCGGAGTGCGGGTGCTGCGGAAAGCCATTCTGGGGCGCTACCGTGTCGTCGTTGAACACCCGGAGCGGACCGAAGTGCATGTTATTCTTGTCAAAATAATCGGCAAACGAGAACAGGAAGTACGAGCTGAGCCAAGTGGCGGGCGCGGCGTGGTGGCGTTGGGCGGCGGTGATGAGGGCGAGCATAAGACGCAGAATAGTTTAGCCTGCCTCTACGCGAGGCGGCGAGCGAGGTTAGCTCATTAAATTTTTCCACTTGATAATCAATCCTATTGAGCCACGCCTGTGGCAGTTCCACCAACGCTAAGTCTCAGATTGGCACTAAATATGCCTTTATCAATCCCGACAGTAAAAGCCGGTTTTCGACCGGCTTTTTTGTGCCCCTGCCCTACTCAACAATCGTCGGGTTCTCAATCTCGCGCGCCAGCTCAGCGTACCACGCCGCGCCGTACTTGCGCTCCAGCGGCTCTTTCAGAAATTTATACACCGGCACGCCCAGCTCGCGCCCAAACGTGCAGGCCGGCGAGCAAATGTCCCAGCGGTCGTAGTTCAGCGCCTCAAAGCCTTCATACTTCGTCACCCGAATCGGGTATAAGTGGCAACTAATCGGCTTCTTAAAATCCGTTGCACCCGCCAGATACGCCTGCTCGATGCCGCACTTTAGGATGCCGCGCTCGTCGTAGAGCGCGTAGGCGCACTCCTTGTCGTTGATGGTCGTGGTGCTGTAGTCGCCCTCCCAGTCTTCGATGTATAGGCCCTGCTCGGCGATGGCGGCTTTGCCGGCCTCAGTCAGGAAGGGCTCAATTTTGGCGTACTCGCTTTTGAGAATTTCCAGCTCGTCGAGCTCTAGCGGCGCGCCGAGGTCGCCCTCTACGCAGCAGGCCCCTTTGCAGGCGTCGAGGTTGCAAACGAAGAAGTTATCGGCTACGTCGTCGGAGAGAACGGTATTTTGAATAACAATCATGGCTATCGGGCGAATTTATCGGCGGCTAAACGCGGTTAGAAA
>JAKONR010000248.1 GCA_022701825.1 Hymenobacteraceae bacterium
ACGCCGCCACCTGCGCCGCCTACACCCGCAAGCAGCTCGACGAGCTGACCGCCTTCGTGAAGCGCCCGCAGCTCGGGGCCACCGGCCTCGTGTACGCCCGCGTGGAAGCCGACGGCGTGGTAAAGTCCTCCGTAGATAAGTTTTACTCGCAGGAAGAATTACAGAAGTGGGCCGCTGCCTTCAACGCCAACCCCGGCGACCTGCTGCTCATCCTGGCCGGCCCGGCCGACAAAACCCGCAAGGCCCTGAGCGAGCTGCGCCTCGAAATGGGCCAGCGCCTCGGCCTGCGCGACAAAGACACATTTGCCCCGCTGTGGGTCGTCAATTTCCCGCTGCTAGAGTACATTGAAGAGGAGGGGCGCTACTTCGCCATGCACCACCCCTTCACCTCGCCCAAGCCCGACGACCTGCACCTGCTCGATAACCCCGAAACCATCGGCCAGGCCCGCGCCAATGCCTATGACTTGGTTATCAATGGGGTAGAAGTGGGCGGCGGCTCCATCCGCATCCACGACCGGGCGGTGCAGGCCCGCATGTTCTCGCTGCTCGGCTTCTCGCCCGAGGAGGCGCAGGCGCAGTTCGGCTTCCTGCTCGATGCCTTCGAGTACGGCGCGCCGCCCCACGGTGGCATCGCTTTCGGCTTCGACCGCCTGTGCTCGCTCTTCGGCGGGGCCGATAGCATCCGCGATTTCATCGCCTTCCCCAAAAACAACTCGGGCCGCGACGTGATGATAGACTCGCCCTCGCCGATTTCGGATAAGCAACTGACGGAACTGAGCATCAAGACGGCCGTGGTGGCGAAGTAAGGCTTGGGATTTGTAAAAACGAAAAGCGGCGACTGAGGAATCAGTTGCCGCTTTCGTGTTTGTAAGCTTCTCTGTTTCCAAGTAACATATCAAGCTCGCTGTGCCAAAATTCAGATTTGTCAAAATCCTTATCAGCTAAGATGAGCCTATTCTTCAGAGTGTTAAACTGCTCGTCTGTAAAATGCGTGTCGAAATAGCTGTTTGCTAGTATACTGCTGATGAATCTAGAGTATGCTAGTAGTGAGAATGAGAAGGATTTTATCGAAGAGTTTATAAAAATTAGCTTGAACCCGTTGTCATGGTCAAGCAATTCTATAATGTCATTGTTTTCAGTGTTTATGACTATTGCGTTACCGCTTCCGTCAGAGCCTATTTGAATAAGGTTTTTAAATGAGGAATCAAGTGCCGTGTCAATATCAATTATTCGCGCAATACTATTCCAACTTCCTTGTTTATTGGTACTGAAGCTCAAATAAAGAGCAGCCTCTGGCGGTAAGCCAACTATACTCAGGAATTTTTTAGTGTGTTCTTGGAGAAGCAACGGCTGCAGAATACCCGGAGAGAAAATAGTAACTTTTTGTCCTTTTGATATCCAGTAATCTTTAATTTCAGAATTAGTCATCATGAAAATAAATTAAGATATTAATTGCATCCGGCGAGCTTTGGCTTTGGCCAGTCGTAGCAGGTGCTCTAGTTGTAGATAGTGCGCCAGTTCCTCTTGCTCCGCCGCGCTGATACCTTCATTTTTGCTGCGCCGGATTAAAGCGGCCACGCGCTCGCGCACTTGCTCGGAGGGGCGGTAGGCCACTAGGTCGGCCGGCGAGAAGCCACCCGCCAGCCAGTCGGTAATTTCTTCGTAGGCGCGATTCATAAAGACAAATTACGCATTAATTTTCGCTCTGCTGGTACGCCCACTGCCCATCCACGAGCGTGCCCAAGATGGCCGACGGGTCGGCCGTATACACGATGGCGGGCAGCAGGTGCGCCGGCCCGGCCTGCGCCAGCAGCGGCTGGGCTAGGTCGTACACCACCGCATCGAGCGGCTGGCCGAGGGCAAAGTAATTATTGGCCGAGCGGCCCGCCGCCGCCAGCCCGGCGAAGAACGTGGTGCCGACCAGCGTAGTAGCGCCGTCGGCAAAGGTGTTGCGGCGGCGGTGCGTGAGGCGCTGCCCGTAGTCGAGCCAGCGCAAATCTTCCAGCGGGTTGAGGCTGATGTGGCTGTCGGTGCCGATAGACCAGCGGCCACCCGCCTCGGCAAACGCCACGAGCGGAAAAATACCGTCGCCGAGGTTGCCCTCAGTGCCGGGGCACAGCACCACGTGCGCGCCCGATTGGGCCAGGCGGGTGGTTTCGGCGGGCGTGAGGTGGGTACAATGCACGAGGTGAAACCGCTCACTCAGGGGCAGATTATCGAGCAGCCATTCGACCGGCCGTGCGCCGAGGTGCGCCAGGCTGCGCTCGACTTCGGCCGTTTGCTCGGCGGCGTGAAGGTGAAAAGGCAGGTTTTTGGGGCCTTGCGCGAAGGTGGCGAGCACATCGGTCGCTGCCACCGCCCGCAGCGAGTGCACGCCGAAGCCCAGGCGCGCCTTGTCGTAGTGCGCCACGGCCCGGCTGCTGGCGGCCAGCAGGTCGAAATAAGTATCCGGCGTAGCCGAAATAAACCGTCGCTGCCGGGGCGCGGGCGCCTGTCCAAAATCGCCTTTTTGGTAGAATACGGGCACCAGCGTCAGCTTGATACCGGCCGTGCGGGCGGCGGCTACCAGGCGCTCGCCCATCTCGGCGAGGTGGGCGTAGGGGCGGCCGGTGGGGTCGTGGTGCAGGTAGTGAAACTCGACCACCGAAGTGTAGCCGTTGCGCAGCAAGTGGCGATACAACGTAGTGGCTACCCGCTCGTTTTGCGCGGGCGTGAAGGTTTCGGCGCAGGCGTACATGGCCTCGCGCCAGCTCCAGAAGTCGTCGCGGGCGCCGGGCGCGTGCTGCTCGGCTATGCCCGCCATGCCGTACTGAAAGGCGTGCGAATGAGCATTCTGGAAGCCCGGTAAAGCTGCGCCTTTTACGGCTTGGATGGGCGTTTCGGGTGCGGCGGGCGGGGTTTGAGCCAGGTATTGAATGAGGCCCTGCTGGTCGACGCCGACGTAGGCCGGGCTCAGCCAACCTTCCCAGAGGAGTAGCGAATCAAAGGCGTAATAAGTCATGGAAGTAGTGGAATGTTGCGCGGACTTTGTATTCCGCGTGCGCTAGCGAGCAGAGTGGACGCGGACTACAGAGTCCGCGCAACGGCATATCGCACCAATCTATTCAGCCAGCAGCTCGCGGCCCAGTGCTTGTAGCGTTTGGCTGAGGAGCGCCCGAATCTTAGTGGCCCTTGGCTCGTCGTAGTGTTGCTCCTGGTCGTCCATGTACACCTGTTTGGCCATTTCCAGCTGCAAGGCGTGCTGCTGCTGCGTGGGCTGGCCAAAGTGCCGGGTAATAAAACCGCCCTTGAACGGGTGATTGTGATTTAGGGAGTAGCCACCGCTGCCCAGCACTTGCAAGGCTTGCTTGATAAGCGTCGGCGCGGCCGACGTTTCATCGGCGCTGCCTAGAATCAAATCGGGAAACGGCTCGGGGTTGATAGCTGGCACCATGCGCCGGATGGAGTGGCAATCCCACAGCAGTACGCGGCCAAATTGCGCCTTTGTTTCATCCAGCAGCTGTTGCAGCGCCTGGTGGTAGGGCTCGAAGTAGAGAGTTTTGCGGCGGGCTACTTCCTCAGTGACCACAGCGGCGCGGGCATCCTGGTAAATGGGCTCGCCCAGGAAATTGGTGGCCGGGCACAGGCCCGTGAGCACGCGCCCATCGTGGTAGAGCGGGGTGCTGTCGGGGTTGCGGTTGAGGTCGATAACCCAGCGGCTGTAGCGGGCGCACAGCATGGGGATGCCCAGCTCAGTGGCGAATTCATAAAGCTGATTCACAAGCCAATCGGTATCGTCGGGCGGCAGTAAGCTAGGCTTTAATTCGGCTCGAATGTCGTCGGGAAATTCGGTGCCCGCGTGGGGCACGCTGATGACGATGGGCAGCTTGAGGGCGGCGGGGCGGATGAGGTCGAAGAGCGGCATGGGGATGGACGTTTCTGGTGACAGTCGTCATGCGGAGCGCAGCGGAGTCGAAGCATCTCTTTAGCAGAGTAATTTCTAGCATAAGCAACGAAGCGGCAGAGATGCTTCGACTCCGCTGCGCTCCGCATGACGACTGTAATTGGCTGCTAAACAATAGCAAGCGAATCCAGTAGTGTATCATCCACCAAATGCGGCAGCGTCACCTGCAAGCC
>JAKONR010000249.1 GCA_022701825.1 Hymenobacteraceae bacterium
GGCTTGCAGGCACGCCGCGATGTCGTCGTGCAGGCAGAGGTGGTTGAGCTTGGTCCACTGGCGCACGGTTTGGAGCGCGGCCCAGTAGGCCTTGCCCTCGGGCGAGTCGGCGGGCAGCCAGGCATTGTAGGCGCGGTTTCGGGCGAAAGCTGCTGGCGGAAGCGCTCGGCTACCTTCATGCCCGCCGTGTAGAGGCGCGCGCCCACGCCCCGCGAGCCGTGGTGCGTCACGAGCACCGTGTCGCCGGTGGCGGCCGAGGTGCCCACGTAAAGGAAGTGGTTGCCGTCGCCCTGCGTGCCCAGGTGCTCCTGGGCTAGGCTGAGGCTTTTATCAGAGTCCAGAAACGGGTTAGCCGCAAACTCGGCCCGCAGCTCAGCGGGCAGCGGGTACTGCCGCTCGGAAGCCCGCCCGCCCGGCCCAAAGTGCGTGACCTGCTGGGCCACGTCGAGCACGGTTTTGGGGTCGATTTTGCCCAAGTTGGTCAGCATCACCGAGCAGCAGATATCGGCCGAGTGCATGCCGGGGTGAATGGCGTTGCGCGCTACCACCACGCCGCCCACCGGAATGGTGCCGGGCGGCCCGGCCGGGCAGGCGTCGGGCATTACGGCGCCCGTCACCACCGTGGGTGTGCGCATGAGCTGCTGCATCGACAGCCGCACGTAGTCAATATTTTGCTGCTCCACGGCCGTTTCGGCGCGAATGTTTTCGTAGAATGGCGCCGGCTCGGGCAGTAGCGGCAGCGCGGGCGGCGGGCCGGTTTCGCGCAAGTAGGCTAACATTTCGTCGCCAGTCAGGGCATGGGTGTTGATGTGTTCGAGGGCTTCTTTAAACCATTTGCCCGATTTGAAGCCGAGGTCGAGGATGTCTTTGCCGGTAGTCATGGGGTGAGGGATATTTCTAGCGAGTAGAGTATTATGCTTCACTGCGTTCAGCCTGAATCCCTTTTAAAGGAGAAAAGCTCAATTTCAAAGGCTGTCTATATACCCTAATCAATCATTTTCATACGCTCAACCATTTGTTGCTTGAAGACAAAATATAGCACAACATAGAAAGGCATCCCTAGAAATAAATAAATCAGTCCGCTTCCAACTTTATTACTATCGCCTACGACCTGCAAAAATCTGTCTTGACTTAGGAAAGAGCGAAAGAGAAACAAGAGATATAGTACTATAAAAATAATTTTGCCAGCAGTTAAAATTACAGTTGTCTGTTCAGTCGTATTATGACTTATAAAGAACATTAATACATTAATCATCAATGCTACTCCGTAACAGATGAACGCCCTGCGAGAATCGGTTATGTAAGCAGCAAATATTTCCTTTGCCCTAATATAATTCTGATTATCAAGACTATTTGTTAGTTGTAAGTCGGCTTGGCTAATGCCTCGTTTTTCTAGCAAATCAAGCGAGTAGCTACGTACTTCCAGGCTATAGCCGTATTGGCGATAATTTTTGACCACATCAATTAATTGGTCAGTATTAAGTTTGGTTAGGCGAGTTTGCAAATCTGGTGACATAGTTGCTGCCTATCGAGGAGAAGATTTTAGGTTGAGCACGCAAGCTAAACAGTGTACTCACGAAGATGAACATTGCCGCCCCGAACTTTCTGCGCCAGCCCTTTCTTTGTGAAGTAGGCCGGCTAGCCCGGCTCTCTGCCATGCTGAAAAACATCCTCCTCGCCGCCGCCCTCCTACTCTTCACCACCGCCGCCACGCCGCCCGCCGCGCCCAGCTACCAGCTTGCCAAGCTGCACTACGGCGGCGGAGGCGACTGGTACGCCAACAAAACCAGCCTGCCCAACCTCATCAGCTTCTGCAACCAGGCGCTGCACACCAACTTCGCGCCCGACGAGGCCACCGTGGAGCTCGACCAGCCCGAGCTGCTCAGCTACCCGTTCCTGCACATGACCGGGCACGGCAACGTGAGCTTTAGCAGCCAGGAAGCCCAAAACCTGCGCCGCTACCTCGTCGGCGGCGGCTTTCTGCACATCGACGACAACTACGGCCTCGACAAATTCATCCGGCCCGAGATGAAGAAAGTCTTTCCCGAGCTGGAATTCGTGGAGCTGCCCTTTTCGCACCCCATCTACCACCAGAAGTACCAGTTCCCGAAGGGCTTGCCCAAGGTGCACGAGCACGATGGTAAGCGCCCCCAGGGCTTTGGCCTGGTGTATAAAGGCCGGCTTGTCTGCTTCTATACCTTCGAGTGCGACCTGGGCAACGGCTGGGAAGACGTGGGCACCTACCCCGAAGACACGCCCGCCGTGCACGACGCGGCCCTGCGCATGGGCGCCAATTTGGTGAGTTACGCGCTGACGCAGGACTGATTTTCGGGGTTTCTGGGCTTGCTTCTAAACCAAACCGTCCGTCATGCTGAGCGTAGCGAAGCATCTCTACCGCTTCGTCCAAGCCGCTCAACGAAGCGGTAGAGATGCTTCGCTGCGCTCAGCATGACGGACGTTTTCCTGATTTAATCAGCTCAGAAATAAGCTTAGCAGCTAGAATACTCGTATTCGGCCCCAAAACCGGTGCTAACTTGCCGCTTTCCGTTCTTCTTCACCCAAACCTCACCATGACCACCTACCAGCAAATATTCGAGAACAACCAAAAATGGGTGGCCGAGCACTCGGCCAACGTGCCCGATTTCTTCACCAAGCTGGCTTCTAGCCAGGAGCCTGACTACCTCTACATCGGGTGCAGCGACAGCCGTGTGACGGCCGAGGAGCTGATGGGCGTGGCACCGGGCGAGGTATTCGTGCACCGCAACATCGCCAATATGGTGGTGAACAATGACTTGAACTCACTGTCGGTGCTGGAATATGCCGTGCGCCACCTGCACGTGAAGCACATTGTGGTGTGCGGGCACTACGGCTGCGGGGGCGTGAAAGCCGCCATGCAGCCCAAGGATTTGGGCATTCTCAACCCCTGGCTGCGCAACATTCGCGACGTGTACCGCCTGCACCACGCCGAGCTAGACGCGATTGCGGACACCGATGCCCGCTACGACCGCCTGGTGGAGCTTAACGTGCAGGAACAGTGCGTGAACGTGCTAAAGTCGGCGGTGGTGCAGGAGCAGTATCTGCTGCACAAGATACCCGTGGTGCACGGCTGGGTGTTCGACCTGCGCACCGGCTTGCTCAAGGACCTGAAACTGGATTACGAGCACATCCTGCACAACATCCAGCAGATTTACGACCTCAGCGATGAGGTGGCCCAAGAGCGAAACCAGCGCAAAGCTGAGTCGCCCGCAGCGGAAATCGCCGAAGCCGCCATTGGCCAGCCGGTGGGGTAATTGCCGCTCGACCCACAGTATAAGACCGCCGCTCAGACAGCCCTAAAAGGCTATTTGAGCGGCGGTCTTAATTTTTAGGTTGGCAAGGCGGGGCGGGCTTTACCGCACGCCCTTTTCGGGAAAGCGGCCTTTCTTGGTGCGATAGAAGGCTTTTATTTCTTCCAAGTCCTTTTCGTAATCGCCGGTGGGCCAAAATACCGGGCCTACGCCGGCCTCCTTTTTGGAGTAGTCGAGGAAGCCCAGCAGGATGGGTACGCCTGCCTCCAAGGCGGCGTAGTAGAAGCCTTTGCGCCACTTGGGCTGGTAGGCGCGGGTGCCCTCGGGCGTGATAAGGATGACCAGCTCCTCGTGCTGCTGAAAGAGCCGCACCATGCCATCGACGAGGCTATTGTTGCGGCTGCGGTTGACGGGCAGCGCGCCGATGGCCTTTACCAGCCAGCCCAAAAGGGGGTTTTCGGTCCACTCGCTTTTCACCGTAAAGCGCACGTCCACGTCCATAATGTAAAAGGCGGCGCGGGCCATGATGAGGTCCCAGTTGCTGGTGTGCGGGGCCGCTATCATCATGCACTTTTTGATGTCGGGCGGTACCGCGCCGGTCTGTTTCCAGCCGGCCACGCCGAAAATAGCCTTGGCGATGTAGTACCAGAAGGTAGAGGTTTTGCGGGCAGCCATCTAAGTGAAGCAGTTTTTGGAACCCCAAAGCTAGGCAAAAACCGCTAGTGCGATGCGCCGGCAAAGCCGCCCGGCGGGAGGACGCGGCGGGCACAGGCTCGGCGAAGGCCTGCCAGCGCCCGCCTCCGCTAGCGGCGCTTATCTTAGCCTGGCTTTATTTCAACCAGCTGCCTGGCGCGCATGGCTTCTAAAAATTGTCTGCTATGGGCCGGCCTTGGCCTGCTGCTGAGCAGCGGCTGCACCCGCGAGCAGCCTCCGGCCCAAGGCCCGCGCGTAGCGACGAAGATGGTGCTGGTACCCGGCGGCACCTTTGTGATGGGCTCGGCCGACCCGCGCTTTCCCGACGCGGCCCCGCTGCACAGCGTTACGCTACCGCCTTTTTACCTGGACGAGCACGAGGTAACCAACGCGGCGTTTGCGGCCTTTGTGGCGGCCACGCACTACGTAACGGTGGCCGAGCGCCGGCCCGACCCACAGGATTTTCCGGGGGTACCCGCGGCGCAGCTCGTGGCGGGTTCGGCCGTGTTTGCCCGGCCCGAGCAGCCGGTTTCGCTGGCCGAGCCGGGGCAATGGTGGCGCTACGTGGCCGGGGCCAACTGGCGGCACCCGCTGGGGCCGGGCAGCAACCTGGCCGGCCACGAAAACGACCCCGTGGTGCACGTATGCTACGACGACGCCCAGGCCTACGCCCGGTGGGCCGGCAAGCGGCTGCCCACCGAGGCCGAATGGGAATGCGCCGCCCGCGCCGGGCAGGCGGCGGCCACGCCCTACTACTGGGGCAAGGAGCTGACGCCCAACGGCCAGTGGCGGGCCAATATCTTTGAGGGCGACTTTCCGGCCGGCAACACCCGCGCCGATGGCTTTGAGGGGGTGGCGCCCGTGAAGTCGTTCCCGCCTAATGCCTGGGGGCTTTACGACCTGGAGGGCAACGTATGGGAATGGTGCAGCGACTACTACCGGCCCGACTACTACCGCGCCAGCCCCGCCGCCAACCCGCCCGGGCCAGCCGACAGCTACGACCCCGAAGAGCCGGGCCTGGTGAAACGCGTGCAGCGCGGCGGGTCGTTCTTGTGCAGCGACCAGTACTGCATGCGCTACCAGGCGGGCAGCCGCGGTAAGGGCGAGGTCAAAAGCGCCGCTAATAACCTGGGCTTTCGCTGCGCCAAAAACGTGCGGTAATGCCGGGCTTACTATTAATTCAGAAGATAACAAAACAAGTCATGCTGAACGCAGTGAAGCATCTTGGCCGCTTCTCCCAGACCGTTCAAAGTTGCGGTAGAGATGCTTCACTGCGTTCAGCATGACCCGTCCCTGTGTTTTCTAATCCAAAAATAAATCCGTCAGCTTTGCCTGCGCAAATAGCCTACTGCCCGCAGGCCAACACATACCCAACCTGCCATGAAAGCCGCCAAAATCCTGCTTTTGCTGCTGAGCCTCGGGGGCGGCCTCGCCGCTACCCAACAGCAACGCCCCGCCAAACGCCTGCCGAATATCATTTTTATCGTGGCCGACGACCTGGGCTACGGCGACCTCAGCTGCTACGGGCAGCAACGCTACCAGACGCCGCACATCGACCAGCTGGCCACCGAGGGCATGAAGTTTACGCAGGCCTACGCGGGCACGGCGGTGTGCTCGCCCTCGCGCTCGTCATTTTTTACGGGCCAGCACACCGGCCACACGCCTGTGCGGGGCAACCTGCCGGTGAAGCCCGAAGGGCAGTACCCGCTGCCCGATTCGAGCATGACCATTCCGAAGCTGCTCAGGCAGGCCGGCTACGCCACCGGCTGCTTTGGCAAGTGGGGCCTGGGCAGCGTGGGCAACAGCGGCGACCCGCTCAACCAGGGCATTGACGAGTTTTTTGGCTACACCAACCAAACGCTGGCCCACAACTACTACCCGTACTACCTGTGGCACAACCGCGAGAAGGTGCTGCTGCCCGAAAACCGCGGCGCCCGCTCGGGCACCTACGCGCCCGACCTGATTCAGCAAAAGACGCTGGCGTTTATCGAGCAGCACCGGGCGCAGCCCTTTGCGCTGTTTGTTACCACCATCATTCCGCACGCTGAGCTGGCCGCGCCCCCGGCCTACATGCGGCAGGCCATCGGCAAGTACGGCCTCGAAAAGCCCTATATCGGGCCTGATACCAGTGCGCCCGGCTTCCGCAAGTCGGGTCCCTACCTGTCGCAGCCCTACCCAAAAGCCGCCGTGGCGGCCACGATGCGGGTGCTTGACGACCAGGTGGGGCAAATTATGCAGAAGCTCCGGCAGTTGCAGTTGGACGAAAATACCCTGGTTATTTTTACTTCCGACAATGGCCCCTCGGCCGAGGGCGGCAAAGACCTCACGTATTTTAACAGCAGCGGGGGCCTGCGCGGGGCCAAGCGCGACTTGTACGAAGGCGGTATTCGGGTGCCTTTCGTGGTGCGGTGGCCCGGCCAGGTAAAGGCGCGCACGGTTAGCCCGCAGTTGGTAGCTTTCTGGGACTTGCTACCCACCTTCACGGAGCTAGCCGGATTGAAAACCCCGGCCCACACGGATGGCTTGTCGCTGCTGCCCACCCTCACCGGGCGGGGCCGGCAGGCGCAGCACCCCTACTTATACTGGGAATTTTACGAGCAGGGCGGCAGCGTAGCCGCCCGCCTGGGCCAATGGAAGGCCGTGCGCCTGAATATGGCCGCGGCCCCCAACGGCCCCATCGAGTTGTATGACCTAGCCACCGACCCCGGCGAAAAGCACAACGTGGCCGTGCAGCAGCCGGCGCTGGTGGCGCGCTTCGCAGAAATTCTTACGAAGGAGCATGTGCCGTCGCCGGCCTTTCAGTTTCAGCCAAAAAAGGCGGGTGACGAGTAAAATGGTGGGGTTGAATGTTATGCCGAAAATAGCGTAGCCATCATGCTGAACGTAGGGAAGCATCGCTACCGCTTCGTCTGGGCAATTCAACGAAGCGGTAGCGATGCTTCCCCGCGTTCAGCATGACAGAATTTTTTTATAAAATACGGATGCGTGGCACCTCCGGACTGAAAGTCCGCGCTACGTTAGTCGCCGGCCAGCAGGGCGCGTAGCTCGGCGGCCCGGCCCAGCGTGTAGCGGTAGCCAACTTCAAATAGCTCGTCGGCCTTGCGGAAGTCGAGCGGGCGATACTGGCGCAGGGCGGGCGGCTCAAGCAGCAGGGCGCACTGGGCTTTGCGGCTGGCCACGTTGGCGCTGAGAGCGATTTGGAGGGTGCGCTCGGCCACCCGGCGCAGGGTGGGCAGCGGGGCCTCGCGGTGCAGCGGGTTGCAGTGCACGCCTACTACGGGCTGGCCCAGCGTGAGCAGCGGCTCCACGGGCAAGTTGTTGAGCAGGCCGCCATCGACCAATTGCCGGCCCTGGTAGGCAATGGGCCGGTACACGATGGGCACCGCCGCCGAGCCCAGCAGCGGCAGCAGCAGCTCGCCCCGGCTAAAATACACCGACTCGCTGGCTTCCAAGTCAGTAGCCACCAGCGTCACGGGTATGCGCAGGTCCTCAAAGCGCAGCCCCGGCCCCAAATGCCGGGCCAGCAGCTGCGCCACGGCATCCATGCCCAGCAGCCCCAGCCGGCTAAATACTGGCCGCGTGAGGCGCGGAATACTAGTACCCTGTAGCAGCCGCAGCACCTCGCGCGGCGCAAAGCCCGCCGCGTAAAACACGCCCACGATGCCGCCCGAGCTAGCACCCGAAAGCGCCCCCACCGGCAGCTCCAGCTCATCGAGCGCGGCCAGCACGCCCAGGTGCGCGATGCCGCGCGCACCGCCGCCCGAGAGGGCTAGGCTAATGGTAGCTGTTGGCTTATCGCTGCTGGCTGTTGGCTCCTCGTGGCTCATGCTATAGGGGTCGGCTTTTTGCCCTCAAGTTATTTGCGTGCGCCACGAGCCTCCGCGAGCCTCTGCGTATTCTTCCGCGCGTTCTGCGGTGAAAAACTACAAATCCGCAATGCGGAGCGTCTCGCCCAGGCGCACGCCTCGGTCGGTGAGCTGCACGGTGCAAGCTTCGTTGGTGGCGTCGTGTTCGAGTAGTAGCACCCAGTTTTCTGCGGCGGCGCGGCGCAGCACGGCTTCTTTTTCGGCGAGCGTGACGAGCGGGCGCACGTCGTAGCTCATCACCCAGGGCAAGGGCAGGTGGCCCACGCTGGGCAGCAAATCGGCCATGTAAGCTAGCGTGCGGCCTTTATACTGCAGCACGGGCACCATCATTTTTTCGGTGTGGCCGTCGGCAACTAGCAGCTCGCTGAACTGCGGCAGCGCGGCCGGTACGCCAGCAGCTGGGTCGATAAATTTCAGCTGCCCGCTTTCCTGAATAGGCAGAATGTTCTCGGCCAAAAAGCTGGCTTTTTCGCGGGCGTTGGGGTGCGTGGCCCAATCCCAGTGCGCCTGGTTGCTCCAGTAAGTAGCATTGCCGAAGGCGGTTTGGAGCGCGCTATCGGGCCGGCGCACCACCGAGCCGCCGCAGTGGTCGAAGTGCAGGTGCGTGAGAAACACATCGGTGATGTCGGCGCTGGTGAAGCCGAGCTGGCGCAAGGACTTTTCCAGCGTGTCGTCGCCGTGCAGGTAGAAGTGGCCGCGAAACTTCTCATCTTGCTTGTCGCCAATACCGTTATCAATGAGCACCAGTTGGTTGCCGTCCTCAATGAGCAGGCAGCGCATGGCCCAGGTGCACATGTTGTTGGCGTCGGGCGGGTTCACCTTTTGCCACATGCTGCGGGGCACCACGCCAAACATGGCCCCACCATCGAGCTTAAACAGGCCGGTATCAAGTGAATGGATTTTCATAGTTCAAGCTATTAGCTTCTGGCTACTAGCTGTTAGCTTCTCTCAAGAAAAAGCTAATAGCTGGCTGCTAAAAGCTAACAGCTCAATATATTACTCAACCACCACGCCCATGGCCGAAAACTTATCAATACGCTGCGAAATGCGCTCCTCGGCCGGAATGGCGTCCAGCTCGGCGAGCGTGCTGAGCAGCGTTTCTTTCAGTATTGCTATCATTTCTGGCGCGTTGGTGTGCGCGCCGCCCAGAGGCTCTTTCACGATGCCATCGACCAGGCCGGCTTGCAGCATGTCGGTGGCGGTGGGCTTCATGGCTTCGGCCGCCTGCTCTTTATAATCCCACGAGCGCCACAGGATGGTCGAGCAGTTTTCGGGCGAAATCACGGAGTACCAGGTATTTTCCAGCATCAGCACGCGGTCGCCAATGCCAATGCCCAGCGCACCGCCGCTTGCGCCTTCGCCAATTATCACGCAGATAACTGGCACTTTGAGCATGAACATCTCCTTGAGATTGCGGGCGATGGCCTCGCCCTGGCCGCGCTCCTCGGCTTCGAGGCCCGGAAAAGCGCCCGGCGTGTCGATGAACGTCACGATGGGCTTGTCGAATTTCTCGGCCAGCTTCATCAGGCGCAGGGCCTTGCGGTAGCCCTCGGGGTTGGGCATGCCGAAGTTGCGAAACTGCCGCTGCTTGGTGTTATGGCCTTTTTGCTGGCCGATAATCATGATGGTGCGGCCGCCTATTTCGGCAAAGCCGCCCACCATGGCCTTGTCATCGCGCACGGTGCGGTCGCCGTGCAGCTCCACAAATTTGTCGGCCATGCCCTCTACGTAGTCGAGAGTGTAGGGGCGCTCGGGGTGGCGCGAAAGCTGTACCCGCTGCCAGCGCGTGAGGTTGGCGTAGGTTTCAACTTTGAGGGTTTTGATTTTGGCTTCGAGGGCCGTCACGGCCTCCGACACGTCCACGTCGCTGTCGGCCGCCAGCTTCTGCATTTCCTGAAGCTTGCCTTCCAGCGCGGCGATGGGTTGTTCAAAATCAAGCAGCATAAGTAACGAAATAAAATATCTGACGAAAAAAGCGCCTTTTGCGAACGCTGGGCAAGTTAGCCCCGACGGCCGCAAAAGCCGGGCGGCAAAGGTAGCCCCAAACGCCACGAGCGACCTTGGCCAAAAATAATAGCCCTGAGTCCCAACCCGCAACGCTCGCCACGCGCCCAAATTGGCACTTTTTTGGCCTCCTGGCTTGCAAGGGCCGTTTTTATGGTTCTACCTTTGCAGCACCAAAGCGGAAAACGGCAGCGTTTTTCAGTCCCGGCAAACGGTTTGGTAGTTCAGTTGGTTAGAATGCCGCCCTGTCACGGCGGAGGTCGCGGGTTCGAGTCCCGTCCAGACCGCACCGTTTGCAAGAAGCCCTTTCTGCTCGCAGAAAGGGCTTTTTTAATGCGCGATTTTTCTTGCGGCCCGCAGGGGCTGGTCGGTAGACTGCCACTTATCTTCGCCCGTGCTTACCGGGCGGCGCCCGCCCGCTACCGCTTGCTTATTTCCTGTTGCTTATGAAAGCCTCGCTCCTACTCGCCGGCGGCCTGCTGCTGGCTACTTCCCTGCTCACGGCCCAGGCCCAGTCGACGCTGCCTAAGGTTACCTCGCGGCCGGTCAATACCAAAAACCCCGCCGCTACTGCCCGCCAAACGGCCGAGCGCCGGGCGGCCGCCTACAAAGGCCCCAAGGTGGTGAAAAGCACCGAGGCGCTCGGCAATGAGATGCTGCGCGACAGCAAGCCCGTCGCTAAGCCGGTAGCGCCAGCCAAACAGTAGGCGCCGTCTGATGCTGCGCCTTATGCTCAACGTTACCCTGCTAATCGTTGCCTTGCTGGTGAGCGGCCGGGCATCGGTAGCCCAGGCACAAACTACTTTTAGTATCGGCCCCACAGCGGGCTTTTCGCTTTCGTCGGCCGGCTTCACTGTTGCCGATTACCCCGATTACTTCCGCACCGCTAGCTCCTACCGCAGCGGCTTCGCGGCGGGCGTAGTGGGGCAGGTGGCGTTTGGCGAGCACTTTGCCGTGCAGCCCGCGCTACTATACGCGCGCCGCGCGCCGGGCGCCGGGTTTTGGCACCTACTCGTACTACCAGCCCAACAACTACAGCTATAAGCAGGAGTATACGTTGGGGCTCAACTATTTGCTAGCGCCTATCAACCTGCTTGCCAGCCAACGGAAGGGTGGGCGCGGCGGCCAAGTGTTTGTCGGCCCTTACCTGGGGTGGCTACTGGGCGGCACCTACCGCAGCACGACGGGCACGGCCTACGCAAGCTCGGTCTCGGGGGGCACCACGGTTTCGGGCGAGGTGAAGGCCGGCGAAACATACACTACTAACCGCCGCGATACCAATTATTACCTGCGCCGCCTCGATGCTGGCCTGCAAGTGGGTGTCGGCTACGGATTTGATGCGCTTCAATTACAAGCCAGCTTTAGCCTGGGGCTACGCAATATAGGGGCCGCCTACACGCCCGACGCCGGCAACTATTACGAAGCGCCTGTTATCAAAAATCGGGGTTTTCAGCTAGCAGCCGCGTATCTGCTTAGCCCCAGCCGCAACGCTACGCACTAAGCCCAGGCTGCGCCGCAAAATACTGCCATACCCAGCTTAGCAGCACCACGCTGCCCCACGCCACCAGCCCGGCCAGGGCCAAAAAGGCAATTAAAATTAACGCTATTAAGCCTTTGCCACTGCCACTATGGCGCCCTTCGGCGTAGTGGCGGCGCAGCAGGGCCACGTTGCGCTCGTTGCTTTTGTAGGCAAAGTCAAACAGGTTGCCAAGAATGGGAATGGCCCCGACGACGGTATCCAGCAGAATGTTGAGGGCCATGCGCACCACCACCGCGCCGCTGGCCCCGTGCCGCAGCATGGTTAGCAGCAAAGCCACCGAAACGGCCGTCGTGGACAAATCGCCCACGATGGGTACCAGGCCGAGCAAGGGGTCGAGGCCAAACCGAAAGCGGGTGCCGGGCAGCCGAAACTGACTGTCCATGAGGCGGGCAATGCGCTCGACCCACCGCAGGCGCTCATCGGCGGCGGAGGTGGCAGGCGCGGGCGGATGGGCAAGTAGTGGCATGACGAGCAGAAATAAAAGGGGGGTTTTGGCCTCGGCAGGCAGGCCTCCGAACTAGCTTGGCGCGCCCGGCCTTACCTTCTGAGGCAGCAGCTAGCCCGGCAACCGCGCCGGAAAATGCAGTTGCAACAAGTGCTGTAGTTTAGGTTCGGTGAGGGGCTTGGTCACGAGCCCATCAATGCGCAGCTGCTTAATATTGGTGAGGTCGGTATGGTCGGTGGAGGTAGTAAGCACAATGATAACCGGTTGCACCCCCGCAGCGAGCGGCAACGCGTGGTACCGAGCCAAAAACTCGGCCCCCGACAGACCGGGCATTTTCAGGTCGAGCAGGAGCAGCGTGGGGCGAGGGGCATCGGGCCGGGCCAGCAGGTCGAGTGCCTGCTGGCCGGTTTGGGCGATGGAGAACTGGTCGGCAAGGTGCAATCGCTGAAATAGCCGCTCAATCAAAAAATTATTGGTGGCATCATCGTCGATGAGCAGGACACTAAAGGGCTTCGTCATATCGGGCAAAGCTGAAAACAACAGTTTAGGAATCAGAATTAAAGTTTAGCGGCGAACCGAGTCGACGTACTAAGCCACCTTCGCCACTAGTCGCCTGCCGCACTAAGAGCCCCTGGTGCCGGGCACCGACCAGCCTCCGGCTATCACGTTTCTCAGAAACGCAAAGACCTTGGCGAAGTTTTTTGGTGCCCGCTTTTTTTAGGGTAGGCTGCGGGTAGCAGGTGCTCTTTCGCTATTGCTGGTACCGAGCAGCGAGCGTATTTTGGACAATAAGGATTATTTTTTGCTTGTTCTTTAACCAGGATTGTGGCCCAAAATACCGCGCTAGTAGTGCCGCAGCTACTTACCAGGGCACTATTGCGTGTGCCCTAAGCGTATTACTTTCTAACGGTTTCGTTACCGACAGTGTGGCTGAGGCTGCGCGCAGTAGCCTGCGCTCACAATATATTAGCGGCTACCAAGCTTTGGGGCGGTTTTTCCGACTCTTCTTTTCCCACCCACTTTCGTGCTTATGGCTTCTCGCCGCGCCTTCGTCAAATCGGCTGCCCTGCTTTCCGCAGGTGCGCTGGTCAGCCCCGCCCTCCTCGCCGCCCCGGCCAAAAAGTACATCGGCCTCCAGCTCTATACGGTGCGCGACGCCATGCAGCAAGACCCGGCCGGCACGCTGGCCAAGGTGGCGCAGCTGGGCTACAACTCGGTAGAGGGCGCGACCTACACCGGCAGCCAGAAGTTTTACGGCATGGAGCCGGCGGCCTTCGCCAAGGTGCTCAAGCAAAATGGGCTCATTATGCCCAGCAGCCACTACGTGCTCGGCGAGGCGATGAACAACGGCCAGCCCACCCAGGGCACCATTCTGCACGGCTGGGACAAGGCCGTGGACGATGCGGCCCAGGTGGGCGCCAAATACATGGTGTGCGCCTACCTGCTGGACAGCGAGCGCGGCAGCCTCGACCACTACAAGCAGATAGCCGCCCACCTCAACAAGGCTGGCGAGCGCTGCAAAAAGGCGGGCACTCAGCTCTGCTACCACAACCACGACTTCGAGTTCGCAGCCCAGGGCGGCCAGCTGCCCTACGACATCCTGCTGAAGGAGACGGACAAGAACCTCCTCAAAATGGAGCTTGACCTGTACTGGGCCACCAAGGCCGGGCACGACCCGCTGACCTTGTTCAAGGCGCACCCCGGCCGCTTCCCGCTCTGGCACGTCAAGGACATGGACAAGACGGAGAAGAAGGATTTTACGGAGGTTGGCAACGGGGTCATTGATTTTAAAAAAATCTTTGCCGCCCGGCAACTGGCCGGGATGCAATACTTCTTCGTGGAGCAGGACCGCACGCCCGGCGACCCGTTCGTGAGCATCAAGCAGAGTATCGGCTACCTAAAAGGCCTTGGTGTCTAGACTTTTGGCTACGCCCGTCGTGTTGAGTGAACTACATTCGTCATGCTGAGCGCAGCCGAAGCATCTCTTTAGCATAGTAACTCTTACGCTTAGCAACGAAGCGGTAGAGATGCTTCCGCTCCGCTCAGCATGACGGATGTAATTCACTCAGCACGACGGGCGTAACCGGTAACCCCTCATCTATTTCCCACCCACTTATATCATGGATACTAACACCTACGACGCCATTGTCATTGGCTCGGGTATTTCGGGCGGCATGGCCGCTAAGGAACTGACGGAGAAAGGCCTGAAAACCATCATGCTGGAGCGGGGCCGCAACGTGGAGCACATCAAGGGCTACGTGAATGCCAATAAAAACCCCTGGGAGTTTGAGCACCGCGGCGGCAAAACCCAGCAGATGATAGCCGACTACCCGGTGCTGAAGCGCGACTACACGCTGAACGAGCAAAACCTCGATTTTTGGGTGAATGAGAAGGAAAGTCCCTACGTGGAAACCAAGCCGTTTGACTGGTTTCGGGGCTACCAGGTGGGTGGGCGCTCGCTGATGTGGGGCCGCCAGAGCTACCGCTGGAGCGACCTTGATTTTGAGGCCAACGCCAAGGATGGCATCGCCGTGGACTGGCCCATTCGCTACAAAGACCTGGCCCCGTGGTACAGCCACGCCGAGAAGTTCGCGGGCATCAGCGGCAACCGCGACGGCATCGCGCACCTGCCCGACGGCGAGTTTATGCCGCCGATGGAGATGAATATCGTGGAAAAAGACGTGGCCGCCCGCATCAAAAAGCACTTCAAAGACCGGCACATGGTCATTGGCCGCACGGCCAACATCACGCAGCCGCACAACAACCGCGTGAACTGCCAGTACCGCAACAAGTGCTGGCTGGGCTGCCCGTTTGGGGCGTATTTCAGCACGCAGTCGGCCACGCTGCCGGCCGCGATGGCTACGGGCAAGCTCACGCTGCGGCCGTTTTCCATCGTCACCAAAATCATCTACGATAAGGACACCAAGCGCGCCAAGGGCGTGGAAGTACTTGACGCGGAGACCAATAAGACGTACGAATACTTCGCCAAGATTATCTTCCTCAACGCCTCGGCCCTGAATTCGGCCTGGGTCTTGATGAACTCGGCCACCGACGTGTGGCCCGAGGGCCTGGGTAGCAGCAGCGGCCAGTTGGGCCACAACGTGATGGACCACCACTTCCGGGCCGGCGCGCAGGGCGAAATGCCGGGCTACGAAGACAAATACGTGTACGGGCGGCGGGCCAACGGCATCTACGTGCCGCGCTTCCGCAACATGAACGGCGAAAAGCGCGACTACCTGCGGGGCTTCGGCTACCAGGGCAGCGCCGGGCGCGCGGGCTGGAGCCGCGAAATCGCGGAAATGAGCATCGGGGCCGACTTTAAGGACGCGCTGACCGAGCCGGGCGGCTGGTCGATGGGCCTGCTGGGCTTCGGCGAAACCCTGCCCTACCACGACAACCGCATCACGCTCGACAAAACCAAAAAGGACAAGTGGGGCCTGCCCGTGCTGGCGATGGACGCCACCATCCGCGACAACGAGCTGAAGATGCGCGTGGACATGATGCAGGACGCCAAAGAGATGCTCGAAGCCGCTGGCCTACAAAACGTTAAGACTTATAACAACCCCTACAGCATGGGCGGCGGCATCCACGAGATGGGCACCGCCCGCATGGGCCGCGACCCCAAAACGTCGGTCCTCAACCAGTACAACCAGGTGTGGGACGCCCCCAACGTGTACGTGACCGACGGGGCCGCCATGACCTCGGCCGCCTGCCAGAACCCCTCGCTCACCTACATGGCCCTCACCGCCCGCGCCGTCGACCACGCCGTGAGCGAGTTGAAAAAGCAGAACGTCTAACTTTCTAGTATTTACGAATATGATGAACAGAAGAGATGCCCTGGCCCGCGTGGCGCTGCTCATGGGCGGGGCCGTTATCGGGGCCGATGTATTCCTGACAGGCTGCGGCCCGTCTACCTCCAGTAAGGACGCGGCGAAGGAAGAAACGAAAGTGCCGGGCAGCGACTTTAAGCCGCTCGACACCAAGCAAGTAGCCTACCTCGATGAAGTGGGCGACACCATTTTGCCACCCACTAAAAGCCCCGGCGCAAAAGCCGCCAAAGTAGGCAGCTTCATGGCCGTGATGGTGCGCGACTGCTACGCCCCCGCCGACCAGAAAATATTTCTGGAAGGCTTCGATAAACTGGAAGCCGCCAGTCAGAAGCAGAACGGCAAAGGCTTCCTAGACAGCACGTCCGCCCAGCGCACGGCCCTACTCACGGCCCTCGACGCTGAGCAGAAGCAGTACAGCAAAACCAAGACCGTAGAGCAGCCCAACCACTACTTCCGTATGCTGAAGGAGCTGACGCTGCTGGGCTTTTTCACCTCCGAGGTGGGCGCCACGCAGGCGCTGCGCTACCTGCCCGTGCCGGGCAAGTACGACGGCAACTACCCGTATAAGAAGGGCGATAAGGCCTGGGCCACGAGCTAAGTATTCATTTCTAACGCGGGTGCCTCACCCCCGGCCCCCTCTCCGAAAAGGAGAGGGGAAGCCTAACGATTACCTGCGTGAGTCTACGTCTGTCGGCGCTCGGCTCCCCCTCTCCTTTTCGGAGAGGGGGCCGGGAGGTGAGGCGCCCACGTCTAGGTAGCGTCATTTACAAATAGCTTATTTTATGAAACTACGCCTCGGTATGATTGGCGGGGGCCAGGGTGCCTTTATCGGCGCGGTGCACCGGCTGGCCGCCGCCCTTGATGGCCACTACGAGCTGGTGGCCGGCGCTTTCAGCAGCCGCCCCGAAACGTCGCGCGCCACGGGGGAGGCACTAGGCCTGAACCCCGAGCGCGTGTACGGCTCTTACCAGGAGCTAATTGAGCAGGAAAAGGCGCGGCCCGCCGATGAGCGCGTGCAGGTCGTCAGCATTGTAACGCCTAACTACCTGCATTTTGCGCCGGCCAAGCTGGCGCTCGAAAACGGCTTCGACGTTATCGTTGACAAGCCCATGACCTTCTCGCTGGCCGAGGCCAAGGAGCTGGCTGCCGTGGTGCAGGCCACCGGCCGCCGCCTGGCCCTCACGCACACCTACACCGGCTACCCGATGGTGAAGGAGGCCCGGCAGCGCGTAGCCGACGGCGCGCTCGGCCCCATCCGCAAAGTGTACGTGGAATACCCGCAGGGCTGGCTGAGCACGTTTGCCGAGGGCGACGCCGACAACAAGCAGGCCGGCTGGCGCACCGACCCCGCCCGCAGCGGCGTGGCCGGCGCGATGGGCGACATCGGCACCCACGCTTTCAACCTGCTGGAGTATGTCACTGGCCTGCAAGTAGAAAAGCTGTGCGCCGACATCAACGTGGTGGTGCCCGGCCGGCAGCTCGACGACGATGGCGCGGTGCTGCTGCGCCTCAGCAACGGGGCCAGCGGCGTGCTGGTAGCCACCCAGGTAGCGGCCGGCGAAGAAAACAACCTGCGCCTGCGCGTGTACGGCGAAAAAGGCGGCCTCGACTGGCAGCAGGCCGATAATAACACCTTACTGCTGAAGTACCTGGACCGTCCCACCGAAATCCTGCGCACTAACGCGCCTTATCTCAGCGCGCTCGCCCGCCACAACGCCCGCGTACCGCCCGGCCACCCCGAGGGCTACCTCGAAGCCTTCGCCAATATCTACCGCAATTTCGCCCTGACTTTGCAGGCCGAGCAGGCCGGCGAAATACCCTCGCCCGAAATGCTTGATTTTCCGGGCGTTGAGGAAGGCGTGCGCGGCATGGCGTTTATCGAGAGCGTTATTGCTTCGGGCCGTAGCGAGCAAAAATGGACTGACTTTACGGTATAATCTCGTATGAAAACCATCAAAGGCCCCGGCATTTTTCTGGCGCAATTTATCGGCGACCAGGCCCCTTTCAACGGCTTGAAGGCCAGCTGCGAATGGGCAGCGGGCCTGGGCTACAAAGGTGTGCAGCTGCCGACGCTCGACCCGCGCTTTATCGACCTCAAGCTGGCGGCCGAAAGCCAGACTTATGCCGATGAACTCAGTGGCACGGTGCGGGCAGCGGGGCTGGAAATCACGGAGCTTTCGACCCACTTGCAGGGGCAGCTGGTGGCCGTAAACCCGGTGTACGACACGCTGTTTGATGGCTTCGCGCCCGAAGCGGTGCGGGGCAACCCGGTGGCCCGGCAGGCGTGGGCGGTGCAGCAGCTGGTGTACGCGGCCAAGGCCTCGCGGCGGCTGGGGCTAGCGGCGCACGCTACCTTCAGCGGGGCGCTCGCGTGGCCCTACGTGTACCCCTGGCCGCAGCGCCCGGCCGGGCTGGTGGAGGAGGCCTTCGCGGAGCTGGGCCGCCGCTGGCGGCCGATTCTGAACGAGTTCGACGCCGAGGGCGTGGACTTATGCTACGAGGTTCACGCTGGCGAAGACCTGCACGATGGCATCAGCTACGAGCGATTTTTGACGGAGGTCAACGACCATCCGCGCGCCTGCTTGCTCTACGACCCCTCGCACTTCGTGCTGCA
>JAKONR010000268.1 GCA_022701825.1 Hymenobacteraceae bacterium
AAGACTCGCGCGACGCCATTATCCGCGTCACGAGCACCGCCATTTGCGGCTCCGACCTGCACATCTACAACGGCTCGCTGCCCACTACCCCGATGGTGCTCGGGCACGAGTTTATGGGCATCGTGGAAGAAGTGGGCCGCGGCGTGGGCAACCTCAAGCGCGGCGACCGTGTGGTGGTGCCCTTCCCGATAGCCTGCGGCCACTGCTTCTTTTGCAACCACGAGCTGCCTGGCCACTGCGAAAACTCCAACCCCGAGCACTACGGCCCCGAGGGCGGCCTGCTCACCCAAAAGGGCGGCGCGCTCTTCGGCTACACCGACCTCTACGGCGGCTACGACGGCGGCCAGGCCGAGTACGTGCGCGTGCCCTACGCCGACCATGGCCCGCGCAAAGTGCCCGATTTTCTCACCGATGAGCAGGTGCTCTTCCTCACCGACATCTTCCCGACCGGCTACTCGGGCATCGACTGGGCCGCGGTGAAGGGCGGCGAGTTTGTGGCCATTTTCGGGGCCGGGCCGGTGGGCATCATGGCCGCCAAAAGCGCTTGGCTGCGCGGCGCGGCCCGCGTGGTCATCGTCGATACCCAGCAGTACCGCCTCGACAAAGCCAAAGAAACGACTCGCTGCGAAACCCTGCTCTGGCAAGACGGCCACGACGTGATTCAGCAAATTCGCGACATGAGCGCCGGGCGCGGGGCCGACGTGTGCGTCGATTGCGTGGGCTTCGAGCCCGACCGCAACCTGCTCGATCGCGCCAAGGCCGTGATTAACCTCGAAAAAGGCTCGCCCAAAGTGCTCGAAGCCTGCATGAGCGCCGTGCGCCGCGGCGGCGTGGTCACGGTGCTCGGCGTGTACGCCACCACCAACGATAACTTCCCGGTGGGCCAGTTTTTTGACAAGGGCATCAAGCTGGTGGGCGGGCAAGCCCCGGCCCACCGCCACATCGACAAGCTCTTGCAGCACATCATCAAGGGCGAGGTAGTGCTCGACGACATCATTTCGCACCGCCTGCCGCTCTCGCAGGCCGCGCACGGCTACGATATCTTCCGCCACAAAAAGGACAACTGCCTGAAAGTGGTGCTGCGGCCGGGCGAGTAGCTTCATTTTTGCAAAAAGGAATCCCCAAGTGCCAGTCGGAAGCTTCCGATTGGCACCTGGGGATTCCTTTTTGCAAAAATGGAAGTAGAATGTACCAGCTACGAATTTCTTTTCAACAAAATCGGGCTCGTCTTTGCCAAATTAGTGTCCAAATGTGCCAATGAGCTGGTCAATTTTACCAAAATAAAAGTCCATTTTGGCACTTAGGAGCTACCAGGTGCCAAAATGGAGCTTAAAGTAGGTAAAGTAGTTCTTGGCAGAGTGAAATTAAGGCTTCAAAGCCCGCAAAAATGGTGCGCTAGTAACCCCGGTAAGCTGTTGGGAGGTAAGTGTCAAGGTGAAGTATTGATAAGTAAAAGCTACTTATATTTAAGCGCTTAATTTATTCATTCACTTTTATTTTTAGCAGCCATGCCACGCAAACCCCGCGTTGTCATTCCCGTAAATCCGGGCGAACTGATGAAGCTCACCAGCCTCGTGTATACCAAGCACCAGGCGCTCGGCGCCAAATCGCCCTTGCTCGCCCTCGCCGAGCCCACCTGGGATGAGATGGGCCCCGCCGTGACGGAGGCCGCCGCCACCCAGGCCCGCATCGAAGAGCTAGAAAAGGAGCTGAAAATGCTCTACGGCCGCCGCGACCCGCACCTGGTAGCCTTCACCGACCTCGACCGCCGCTCACGCGACCTGCTGCTGGCCATCTACGCCGCCAACCCCGCCACCCTCGGCGAATATGGCTACGAGGTAATCGAGGCGGTAGCCCCCGAGCCCGCCGCCAAGAAAGCGGCCAAAAAAACTACTGCGGCCTAGCGCCAGTATCCGTTGGGCAGCGCGCCCCGGCCGCTACGGCCGGGGCGTTTTTGTTGGCCCTGGCCCCGCTGGTCCGTGCTGGCTTGCACCCCGTACTTTTACCAAAAGCCTCCTGCCATGCAAAACGCCATCACCACCCTGCGCATCCAGAATTTCAAGTCCATCAAAGACGTGACGATGCAGCCGCGCCGCGTCAACATCATCATCGGCGAGCCGAACGTGGGTAAGTCGAATATTCTGGAGGCGCTGAGTTTGTTGGGAGGGATATTCTTCGATAAGGCAGAAGGGCGCTTTATGGACGGGCAGCTTCGCTACGAAACCGTGCGCAACCTGTTTTATGACAACGACTGGGCGCAGGAAATTACAGTGACTGGGGAAGGCGTGGGCACTACGCGGTTGCGGAAGAAAGAGGAGGGGGTAGAAGTAATATTTAAGAACGATGTCATAAAGCGTCATTTAGCGGCAGCTATGCGAGATGATGTTGAACATGGCTCAGAATACCGTGAAGAAAGTAACGTTGCGGTCGATTTTGAGCGCAGTCGACAATTTCATAAAGTGCTTAAGGCAGATGGACAGACCTCACTCTATGAAGCAGATAAATCATTGCCTAGTTTTCAGGTCAAGAAATACGCTTTCTACAAACAGACTTCACATGGTAAGTCTTACTATGAATCCTTTTTGCGCCCGCCTCATGGCGATAACCTGCTAGAGGTTATCCGAGCTGCGCCTTCCGCTTTTAAAAAGGAAATTGGGGCTTTCTTCACGCCTTTTGGCCTAAACCTAGCGTTACGGCCCGAAGAATTGGAAGTGCAGAAAAACGTGGAGGGGGTGATAACGGCCATTCCTTATGCGCTCGTGGCGGACACGCTGCAACGGCTCATTTTCTACCTGGCCGCCATTGAGTCTAATACCGATTCGGTGCTGCTGTTTGAGGAGCCGGAGGCCCATTCTTTTCCTCAGTATGTATTGCACTTAGCTCAAAATATTGTTGAAAGCAGTAGCAATCAATTTTTCATCGTAACACACAGCCCCTACCTCATTACTGAGATACTAGAAGAAATGCTGCTGGATGAAGAGCTAAAGCCCGAGCTAGCTATGTTCGCGGCCTACTATGAGGATTACCAAACCAAGGTTAATCAGTTAACGGACGAGGATATTTACAACGTTCGGCGCGATGGGTTGGATGTATTCTTCAACATGCGGCGCTTCGTGCCCGAAACCGACCTGTAGGGAATGCAAGTGCCGCCTTTGTTCGTGCCGGAGTGCTATGCCGACACGGCGCTCATGCTCACGCTACTTCGCGAAAACTCGGCCAACGAAAAGGCTTTAAACGACATCGTCAGCCACCAGCACGGGATAGGCAACGTGGATAATGCGCTGAAAGAGCAGTGGGATATGTTTGGGCCGGCGCGCCGGGTGGTAGGGTTAGTCGACTTGGATAAGGATTTTCAAAAGCACTTTTATTTAAATCAATTTACCCGATTGCTCGCCGGTAGCTTGCAGCGAGGGGCGTACTCGCACGCTCTGCTACAACACCCGGTAAATACCACGCACTATCTGATGGTCCTCAACCCAGCCTTTGAAAAATGGCTGTCCGCCCGTGCCGCCGAACTCGGCATCACGCTAGCGGCGTGCGGCCTGCCCACCGAGCTCAAAGCTTTCAAGTCGTACAGCCGTGCGCACGGCCTGAAACGGAATGGCCAGTTGCGGCAGCTACTCAGCGCCATTGCCACCGCCCGGCACCCGGCCTACGCCGAGCCGGCCCGGTTTATCGCGGCCATTATGCACCTGGCCGGGCCGCTGCCTTAGCCAGCTTACCCGCGCCAGCCGTATGTGGGCAGGCGCGTGCCCTTTGCCCGCCTGTGCTTCGTGACCGACCTACTACCCCGCTACTTGCTGGCCGCCCTGCTGGCCTTATCCGCCGCCCCGCCAGCACTCGCCCAGGACCTGCCCGCCGCCCGCCTGGCCCCGGCCCTGCACGCCCGCCCGCAAGCCACCGTGCGCGTGCAGGTGCGCGACGCGGCGGCCTTCCGGCGCTGGGCGGCAGCGGCGCTGCCGGGCGCGCAATTGAAGCTGGAACGAGCGGATATTTTTGAAGTCAGCCACCTGACCAAGCCGCAATTCAGCCAGTTGGCGGCCTCGCCGCTGGTCGAGTTTATCGACCTGCCCAACCGCCCGGCCCACGACGAGCGCCTACTCAACGGGGCCGACCTCACGGTGAATAGCCTGCGGGCGGTGCAGCGCCGTTACCCCGGCCTCACGGGGCGGGGGCTGGTGGTGAGCATCAAGGAAAACGCGCTGGATGCGGCGGATATCGACTTCCGGGGGCGGCTGCTGAACACCCCGGCGGGCACGCCCATCGAGTCGGTGCACGCCAGCATTATGGCCACGCTCATTGCGGGGGGCGGCAACTCGGGGCCGGGCGGCGAGGGCGTGGCGCGGCAGGCGGGCCTGGCCTCGGCCAGCTACGCCAGCCTGCTGCCCGATGCCAATGCCAGCCTCACCAGCCTGGGCGTGAGCGTGCAAAACCACTCCTACGGCACCGGCATCGAGAATTACTACGGCCTCGAAGCCCTCGGCTACGACCAGCAAACGCGCCAATTGCCGACGCTGCTACACGTGTTTTCGAGCGGCAACCAGGGCACGGGTACCAGCACCAGCGGCCTCTATCAGGGCCTGGCCGGCGTGGCCAACCTCACGGGGCAGTTCAAGATGTCAAAAAACTCGGTGAGCGTGGGCGCCACCAACGCCCTGGGCCAGGTGGCCGCCCTTAGCTCGCGCGGCCCGGCCCACGACGGCCGCGTGAAGCCTGAACTGGTAGCCTACGGCGACGCCGGCTCGTCCGACGCCGCCGCCTTGGTGAGCGGCGCGGCCCTGGTGGTGCAGCAAGCCTACCGCGACCGGGCCACCGGCAACAACGGCCTGCCGCCCGCCGCGCTGGTGCGCGCCGCGCTCCTCAACAGCGCCGACGACGTGGGCCGGGCCGAAGTCGATTTTGTGGCGGGTTTTGGGCAGCTCGACGCGCTCGGGGCCGTGCGAACCATGCTAGATGGCCGCTACCAAAGCGGCGCACTAACCCAGGGCCAGGAGCAGCTGATTCCGCTGACCGTGCCGGCCGGTACCCAGCAAGTCAAGATAACGCTGACCTGGACCGACCCCGAGGCCGCCGCTAACGCCAGCCCGGCGCTCGTCAACGACCTCGACCTGACGCTGCTCGGCCCCGGCGGCACCGCGAGCTGGCTACCCTGGACGCTTAGTACCTACCCCAGCCCCGACTCGCTGGCCCGCGCCGCCCGCCGCCGCCCCGACCACCTCAACAACGTGGAGCAAATAACCCTGGCGCAGCCCGCCGCCGGCACCTACCAGCTGCGGGTGCGCGGCTACCGCGTGGCCAGCGGCAGCCAGGATTTCAGCGTGGCGTACGAGGTGAATACTACGGGCTTTGAGTGGCTAAATCCCAGCCAACTCCGCAACGTGCGCCCCGGCCAGGCTACGCAGCTGCGCTGGGTTTGGCCCGGTGCCGCTACTGCCGGCCAGCTGGCCTACCGCCCGGTAGGCCGCGCCGGCTGGCGTACCATCGCCTCGGCCGCCGACCTCAGCCAGCATACCTACAGCTGGACGGCCCCCGATACCACTACGCTGGCCCAATTGCGCTGCGTAGTGGGTGGCCAGGAATATGTATCCGATACCGTCGTAATCGCCCGCCCGCCCAGCCTGCGCATCGGCTACGTGTGTGCCGATGAAAGTCTGCTGACCTGGCCTGCCACGCCGGGCGCCGCGCAGTATCGCGTGTACAAGCTTGGGGCTACGGCGCTGGAAGCCTTTCAGGCCACGCCCGATACGCTGCTGCGCGTGCTCGCTACCCAAAATGCCGGCCAGTACTTCGCCGTGGCCCCGGTGCTGGGCGGCCGGCTGGCCGAGCGCAGCGCCACCGCTAACCTCGCCGAAGCTGGCGTGGGTTGCTACGTCAGTAGCTTTTTGCCGGTGCCCGCCATTACCGATACCGTGCGGCTGAGCCTCACGCTGGGCACACTCTACCGCCTGCGTGCGGTGCAGCTCCAGCGCCTGGGGCCCAATGGGTTTGAAACCATCCAGACCATCAGCCCGGTCACTAGCCTCAGCATATTATTCACCGACCTAAATGCCCGGCCCGGTGCCAACCAGTACCGCATCGCAGGCCAGGATGCCGACGGCCGCACCTTCTACAGCACCACCGAAACCGTGCAGCTCGTGCGTCAGGGCGAGCTGCTGGTGTACCCCGTGCCCGTAGCGGCCGGCCAGGATTTGCAGGTGGCCGGCACGCCGGGCGCGGCCTTCGAGCTGGTGCTCTACGATGCGCTGGGCCGCCGCGTGCGGGTTGGCGAGGGCTCGGCCGCCGTCAATTATTTTTCTACCGAGGGCCTGCGGCCCGGCGTATATGTGCTGCGCGCTACGCCAACTACGGGTGGCCCGGCGCTCATGCGGCGCGTGGTGGTGGAGTAGGGGAATAGTATGTCGGCAGCCCGCCCGACGAAAGCAAAAACCCCCGGCCTGCGCCTGGCAGACCGGGGGTTTAAGATGTTAATTTAAAGCTTAATAAATGTAGTTGAGCGCGGTAAGGTCGTTCGTGTTAAAAGGCCGGTTGACGCCGTTGCCCACGCAGGCCAGCATCCAGGAGTTGGGGTCGGCCGCCGAGGGCGTGCCGGGGATGAGCACGGCGCCCACGGTGCTGGCGCCCTCGTTGGAGGCACTGCCGCCGCAGCTGTAAGCAC
>JAKONR010000288.1 GCA_022701825.1 Hymenobacteraceae bacterium
CCTCGGGCTACACCAGCAGCCTGCAAAACATCGGGGAGGTGCAGAACCGCGGCTGGGAGCTGGAAGTAACCTCGCGCAACCTGCAAGGCGAGTTTTCGTGGACGACCTCGGCCAACCTCAGCCACAACGTGAACGAAGTGAAGCACCTTGGCCCTGGCGACGCCGCCATTGAGGTGCCCAACGGCCTCGACACGCCCAGCAACATCCTCAAAGTGGGCGCGCCGATTTACAGCTACTACATCGTGCGGCAGATTGGCATCCTGAGCCAGGCCGACATCGACGGGGGCGCGGCCCGCCTCAGCGGCCAAACCGCCGGCGACGCCAAGTACGAAGACTTCAACGGCGACGGTAAAATCGACTCCAACGACCGCCAGGTTATCGGCCAGCCCAATCCCAAGTACACCTGGGGCATCACCAATACCTTCCGCTACAAGGGCTTCGACCTCAGCTTTTTGGTGCAGGGCCAAAATGGCGGCAACGTGTACTCGACCCTGGGCCGCGCCATTGACCGCACCAGCGTGCCGTACAAAGAAAACGCGCTGGGCCGCGTGCGCGACCGCTGGATGTCGGCCGAAGACCCCGGCAACGGCGTGAAGGGCAAGGCCACGGGCAGCTTCGGCTTCATCCGCAATACCGACTGGCTGTATTCGAGCGACTACTACCGGGTGCGCACCATCACGCTGGGCTACGACCTGGGCCGCATCATTGCGAAGCGCGTGGCGCAGGGCGCCCGCGTGTATGTGACGGCCGAAAACTTCTTCGGCCACGACAACTACTACGGCGGCCTCAACCCCGACGCCGTGAATACCAGCAACACCGGCAACTTCGTGTCGGGCTCCGACTACGGCGGACTGCCGCTGGCCAAATCGCTGGTTTTGGGGCTTAATCTTTCGTTTTAATCGTTAGCTACTAGCCATCGGCTGTTAGCTCTTAGCTCTTCTCGTTTGATAGGAAGCCAAGAGCTAACAGCCAGCAGCTAACAGCTCAATTATCCCACCCCATGAAGCGTTTTCTGCTCCTCATCACCGCCGCCTGCACCCTCGCGCTGGGCGGCTGCGAAAAAGACCTCGACCAGGTGCCCATCTCCAACGGCTCGGTCGATACGTTTTACAGAACGGCTACCGACTTTGACCAGGCCATGACGGCCGTGTACAGCTCGCTGCGCGGCTACCCCGACCGCGAGATTATCCTCTCGGAGGTGCGCTCCGATAACATGTACGCCATCAGCGCCATTGGCTCGCGCGACTGGGACGCCATCAACAACTTTTCGCCTGCGCTGCTGGTCATTAACCCCTACGTGTCCGACGCCTGGACCTCGGACTACCTGACCATCTTCCGGGCCAACACGCTGCTCGACCAGCTGGCCACCAACGGCGCCGTAACGGGCGCGCTGCAAGCCCGCTACGAGGGCGAGGCCAAGTTCCTGCGGGCCTTCATGTACCTCGACCTAGTGCGCAAGTTTGGCCGGGTGCCGCTGCTTGATAAGGCCCTCACGCCGCAGCAGTCGCTGGCGGTGAAGCGCAGCGACGTGAAGGACGTTTACGGCCTCATCATCGGTGACCTGCAAACGGCCGTCGCCAACCTGCCCACCTCGTACACGGCCGCCAACGTGGGCCGCCCCACCAAGTACGCCGCCGAGGGCCTGCTGGCGCTCACTTACCTCACGCGCTCGGGCCCGACCTACGGCATCGACGGCCCCGGCCTGGCCAGCAACGAGTACAACCTGGCGCTGCCCCTGCTCAACGACATCATCGGCAGCGGGCGCTACTCGGTGCTGCCGAACTACGGCAACGTGTTTGCCTACAACAACGAAAACAACGCCGAGGTGCTCTGGGATATTCAGTACGTGTCGAGCGCCACGCTGGGCCTGGGCGCGTCGTTTCCCAACGTCGTGATTCCCGACAGCTACTACACCCTCAACGGCCTGGCCTTCACGGCCGGCTCGGTCGAAATCAAGCCCTGTTCCAACGACTTGGTTAACACCTCCTACGCCACCAACGACGCCCGCAAAACCTTCAGCATCCAGCAGGGCTACACCTACGCGGGCCTCACCGAAAACCGGCCGTTTTACAAGAAGTATTTCAGCGCCGCCGGCAAAGGCGCCAGCCGCACCGACTGGCCCATCAACTACATCGTGATGCGCTACGCCGACATTCTGATGATGAAGGCCGAGTGCCAGGTGCGCGGTATTGGCGGCTCGGCCGCCGATGCGGCGGCCCTGCTCACGCCCATGCGCACCCGCGCCGCGCAAACTGCCTACACCACCATCGACCTGCCCGGCCTGATGGAGGAGCGCCGCCGCGAGTTTGCCGGCGAAAACCTGCGCTGGAACGACCTCATGCGCTCGGGCCTGGCCCTGACCACCATGAACGCCTGGGTGCCCAAGGACGACGTGAGCAACAAAATCACCCGCCCCATCACGGCTAACCTGCTGCTCTACCCCGTGCCCCAAAACGAGCTGAGCGCCGCACCGGGCCTGTATGAGCAGAATCCTGGCTACTAGCCGCCCGGTTTTTAGCGAAGAATACCTGTCTTGGAGGAGGGCCGCCCAGCAGTGGGCGGCCCTTTTTTTAGGTGCCGGCGCCGAGGTGCCCGCCGCACAGTACAGGAGGGTGGCCGGGCCGGCGGCGCGTTGCTTTGCGCACTTACCTTTTCCCACCTCATGCCGCACCTTGTGAATCTGCTGTGGAGAGGGGGCCGGTGGCTGGGGTTCCGGTGGCTGGGTGCGCTTGGGTTACTGCTGCTGCCCTTCGCTCATCAGCTCGCCGCCCAAACCCCGCCGCCCCTCTGGCACCACCAGCCGCGCACCCTGCGCTACCACCCCGAAGGCCAGGATTTTGTTGTCACCAACGGCGAGCGCCGCTTCAACCGCGCGCTGTACGGCACCAATACCGCCTTCCGCGTCGAGGCCGGCGACCTGCCCGAATTTGCGCTCTACCTGCCCGGCATGGGCGGCAGCCTGAAATTTGGCCTGCTAGCTAATGGCCAAAGCAAGTGGCTGATTAAAGCCGCTAACATCACCGCTCGCTACCGGCCGGGCAAGATGTTATACGACATCACCGACCCGCTTTTGGGCGCCGGCCAGCTGCACCTCGAAGTGTTGGCCCGTGCCGATGCCGAAGGCGTGCTGGTGAAAGCGCAGTTCGACCACGCGCCCCAAAACGTGCAGTTGCTGTGGGCCTTCGGCGGGGCCACGGGCAAGAAATTCAGCCGCGACGGCGACATCGGCGCCGACCCCGAATCCAGCTTTTACCTGAAGCCCGAATACTGCCAGGGCAATGCGCTGGCAGTGCAAGGCAATGCCTTCACGCTCACCTACGGGGTGGGGGAGCAGCCCCGCCCGGCCCCGGCCGATGCCGCCGTGCCCGCCGCCCCGGCCGCGCCCAAGCTGCTGCTCGGCGTAGTGCCACCCGCGTCAAAAACTCGCGTGGCCGACGCCGCGCAGCAGGATTCGCCGGCGCAGCTGCTGGCCTCCGCTGCTTCGGCCACGCCGGTGGCGGTGGGCGCGGTGCCCGTGCGCAGCGGCGAGGCGCTGTACTTCGCGGTGCAAAAGCCGGGCGACCAAAAAGCGCCGTTGTACAAGGAATTGCCGGCCGCCTTTGCCCGCGCCGAAGCGGCCCGCGCCGCGCTGGCCAGCCGGGTGCAGGTGAGTACGCCCGACCCCTACCTCAACACGCTGGGCGGGGCGCTGGCCGTGGCCGCCGATGCCATCTGGGAAGCGCCCTCGTACCTGCACGGCGCGGTGGCCTGGCGCATCCGCCTCAACGGCTGGCGCGGGCCCTACGCCGCCGACCCGCTGGGCTGGCACGACCGCGCCCGCCAGCACTTCGCGGCCTACGCGCAGTCGCAGCTTACCAGCCCGGCCAGCGGGCCGGTGGTGCCCGACACCGCCCTGCACCTGGCCCGGCAGCTCGAAAAGCTGGGTACCACGGTATTCAGCAGCGGCTACATCAGCCGCAACCCCGGTGGCGATTTCCGGCCCCACCACTACGACATGAACCTCGTGTACGTGGATGCGCTGCTGCGCCACCTGCGCTGGACCGGCGACCTCGCCGAGGCCCGCGCCCTGTGGCCTACTTTGCAGCGGCACCTGGCCTGGGAAAAGCGCAATTTTGACCCCGACGGCGACGGCCTCTACGACGCCTACGCCGCCATTTGGGCCAGCGACGCGCTGCAATACAGCGGCGGGGCCGTGACCCACACCTCGGCCTATAACTACTGGGCCAACCAGCAGGCCGCCACCCTCGCCGCGCTGCTGCGCGAAGACCCTGCGCCCTACCGCCAGGAGGCCGCCCACATTCGCGAAAGCCTGAACAAGCGCCTGTGGCTGCCGCAGCAGGGCTGGTACGCCGAGTACCAGGACAAGCTCGGCCTGAAAGCGCTGCACCCGAGCGCCGGCCTCTGGACCATCTACCACGCCCTCGATTCAGAGGTGCCTGATGCCTTGCAGGCCTACCAGGCCACGCGCTACGTCGATGCCGAAATCCCGCACATTCCGGTGCGGGCGGCGGGGCTGCCGGCCGGCGATTTTTACCTGTTGTCAACCACCAACTGGCAGCCCTACGACTGGTCCTTGAATAACGTAGTGCTGGCCGAAAACCTGCACACCACGCTGGCCTACTGGCAGGCCGGCCGCCGCGACGACGCCTTTCTACTCTGGAAAAGCGCCCTGCTCGAAAGCATGTACTTGGGCGCCAGCCCCGGCAATTTTCAGCAAATCAGCTTCTACGACGCTAACCGGGGCGAACTGTATCGCGACTTTGCCGACCCCATCGGGGTAGCGGCCCGCTCGCTGGTCGAGGGGTTGTTTGGCATCCGGCCCGATGCCCTGCGCGATACCCTGCTAGTGCGCCCTGGCCTGCCCGCCGCCTGGGATTCGGCCCGGCTGGTGGTGCCCGACGTGGCGTTTCACTTTCAGCGGCAAGGACAGCGCGAGCGCTATAGTATCGACCAAAAGCTGCCGAAGCAATTGGCTCTGCGGCTGCAAGTGCCCGCGCTGGCCAGCCGCGTAGCCTCGGTGCGGGTAAATGGGCAGCCAGCCGCCTGGCATAGTATGGCCTCGGCGGTGGGCCGGCCGGTGCTGGAGATTGAAAGCGCGGCGGCTGGCCGCTACGTGGTCGAGATAGAATGGCAGAACGAGCCCCTTGCTGCGCCCACGCCCGCGCTGCGCGCGGCCCCCGGCGCGCCGCTAACGGCCGATTTTGGCCCCGCCACCGTGCTGGCCCTGCACGACCCGCAGCAGGTGCTGGCCGCCCCCCGGCTGGCGGGCGGTGCCCTCACTGGCCAGGCACAGGGCGCGGCGGGCAGCCGCACGCTATTCGTGCAGCTGGCGCAGGGCGAGCTGCGCTGGTGGCAGCCACTGGCCGTGGAGGTGTTGCCGCCCGCCGCGTCGGCTACCGCGGCCGCCCCAGTCGCCCCGGCCCGCTGGGAAACCATTGACCTGACGCGTTTTTTCAACGACCAGGTAGCGCAGATTTTTCAGAACAAATACCTGTCGCCCCGCGCCGAAACGGCCACCCTGGAACTGCCTACCCAGGGCATCGGCAATTGGTGCTACCCGCTCACGCAGGCCAACATTGATGACGCTGGTTTGCGCCGGTTGGCGGGCGTAAGCAACGAAATAAAGCTGCCCACCGGCGAGCTGTTGCGCACCCCCAGCGTGGCCGGTGCGAAGAATATTCTCTTCGTATCGCAGTGGGATAACTACCCGCGCCAAGCCACGCTGCCGCTGCGCGGCCGCGCCCGCCGCGCCGTGCTGCTCATGGCGGGCAGCACCAGCGCCATGCAAAGCCAGTTTACCAACGGCGAGGTAGTAGTAGCCTACACCGATAATACCACCGCCACCCTGCCCTTGCGCAACCCCAGCACTTGGTGGCCCATCGAGCAAGACTACGTGGATGATGGTTTTGCCTTTCGCCTCGGTGCGCCCAAACCCTACCGCGTGCACCTCAAGACCGGCCTTATCACCAAGGAATTTGACCAGTATACCAACATCAAAGGCTTCAGCACGAAGGCGATTGACGGGGGCGCGGCCACCGTGCTAGAGCTGCCTCTCGACCCCGCCAAAAAGCTCAAGAGCCTGACCGTGCGGGCGCTGGCCAATGATGTGGTGATTGGGCTGATGAGCGTGACGCTGGGGCGGTAAGCCCAGCCGTGGAACCTCACCCCCCAGCCCCCTCTCTAAAAAAGAGGGGGAGCCGGACGATTTTCAATTGCAAAAAATAATCAAGAAAATGCCGAAAAAATTCTTTCAAAATACGTCCGGCTCCCCCTCTTTTTTGGAGAGGGGGCTGGGGGGTGAGGTTCTACGGCTGGGTGTGCTATTTCTGCTCACCTACACGGCACTCAACGCCGCCGCCCAGCAGGTGCCCATCAACCGCCAGGCGGTAGTCGAGCGCCACAAGGTGCACGTGGCCAATACCGACTCGCTCAACTCGCTCACGGTAGGCAACGGCAAATTCGCCTTTACCACCGACGTTACGGGCCTGCAAACATTTCCGACGCACTACTCAACAGGCCTGCCGCTGGGCACCGAGTCGGAGTGGGGCTGGCACCGCTTCCCCAATAAGGAGGGCTACAAATTCGACCAAAGCCTGCGCACCTACACCCTCAACGGCCGCCCGGTGCCCTACGCCGTGCAGGTAAAAACGCCCGGCAATAAAGAATCGGGCGACTACTTCCGGGCCAATCCGCACCGCTTGCAGCTCGGCAATCTGGGCTTTGTTATTCTGAAGAAAAATGGCCAGCCCGCGACCATTCAGGATGTCAAAAACATTCGCCAGGAGCTGAACCCCTGGACGGGTGAAATCCAAAGCCATTTCACGGTAGAGGGCACGGCCGTGGACGTGCTGACCGTGGGCCACCAGGCGCAGGATGCCGTGGCCGCCAAGGTCACGTCGGAGCTACTCAAAACCGGGCGCCTGAAAGTGGCGCTGCGCTTTCCGTTCCCCACGGCCGGCTGGGCCGACATGGCCACCGACTACTCGCACCCCGAGGCGCACCAGTCGGCCATCGCGGAGCAGAAAACCGGCCGCGCCCTGCTCACGCACCAACTCGACACGACCAAGTATTTTGTGGCGCTGAATTGGGCCGGCGCGGCTACGCTGGCCCCCGGCCGGCCGCACGAGTTCGTGCTCACGCCCAGCGGCAAAACCAATACGCTGGAAGTCAGTACCCTTTTCGCCCCCAAAAAGCCGGCCGCCGCGCCCGCCTTTGCCACCGTGCTGGCTGATAGCCGGCAGCAGTGGCCGGCTTTTTGGCGCAGCGGCGGGGCCGTCGATTTTGGCGGCATCACCGACCCGCGCGCTCACGAGCTGGAGCGGCGCATCGTGCTCTCGCAGTACTTGACTAAAGTGCACAACGCCGGCTCGCAGCCGCCCCAGGAAACGGGCTTGCTGCTCAACAGCTGGTACGGCCGCCCGCACCTCGAAATGCACTGGTGGCACGCGGCCCACTTCGCGCTGTGGGGCCGCCCCGCCATCCTCGAAAAAAGCCTGACCTGGTCCGCCCGCCCCGACGTACAGGCCGTGGCCCGCGGCATCGCGCAGCGCCAGGGCTACGCCGGTTGGCGCTGGCAAAAAATGACCGACCCCTGGGGCGAGGAAGGGCCGTCGTCGGTGGGGGCGTTTCTCATCTGGCAGCAGCCGCACACCATTTATTTTGCCGAAGAAGCCTACCGCGCTCACCCCGACGCGGCCACGCTCAAGCTGTACCAGGAGCGCGTGGCGCAAACGGCCGAATTTATTGCCTCGTTCCCGTTTTTTGAGAAGGAGAATAACCGCTACATCCTCGGCAAAGGCTTGATTCCGGCCCAGGAGCGCTTCAAGGCCGAAGAGACGTTCAACCCCACCTTTGAGCTGGTGTACTGGCACTGGGCGCTCGAAACCGCCCAAAAATGGCGCGAGCGCCAGGGCCAGCCGCGCAACGCCAAATGGGACGACGTGCTGGCCAAACTCGCCCAACTGCCGCAGGCCAACGGCGTGTACCTGGCCGCCGAAAGCGCGCCCGATTCCTACACCAACCCCGAATACAAAACCGACCACCCGTCGGTGCTGGCCGCGCTGGGCTTTATGCCCGCCACCGGCCAGCAGGATGCCGCCACCATGCGCCGCACCTTCGACCTCATCTGGAAAGACTGGAGTTGGGACAAAACCTGGGGCTGGGACTTCCCCATGACCTCCATGACCGCCACCCGCCTCGGCCTGCCCGAACAGGCGGTCGACGCCCTCCTGATGAAGGTGCAAACCAACACCTACCTCCCCAACGGCCACAATTACCAGGAAGGCCGCCTGCCCCTCTACCTGCCCGGCAACGGCGGCTTGCTGGCGGCTGTGGCCCTCATGTGCGCCGGTTATGATGGCTGTAAGGAGTCAAATCCCGGCATTCCGAAAAACTGGAAAGTGCGTTGGGAGGGCTTACAGCGGATGCCGTAATTCAGTCTGTAGCT
>JAKONR010000289.1 GCA_022701825.1 Hymenobacteraceae bacterium
ACCTTGAGGGCGGTCCGGGCTCGGGTTTTCACGGTGCCTAGCGGCAGGTTGAGTTCTTCGGCCGCTTCGCTTTGGGTGAAGCCGCCGAAATAGAGCAGGTCGATAACCTGGCGCTGCTCGGGCACTAACTGCTTGGTAATTTCTTGCAAGCCAAGGTGCTCGGGGCGGAAGGTGTCCGGGGCCGCCTGCCGCTGGGCGGTCAGGCTATCGTCGAGGCCCTGGGTGCGAGAACTTACGCGGTGCTGGCGCGAGCGGATTTTATCAATCGCTAAATTCCGGCTAATATTCACGACCCACGTGAATAAGCGCCCCTTACTGGCATCGTAGCTCTCGATGGCGTGCCAGATTTTGACCAGCGCCTCTTGCAGCACGTCTTCGGTCTCGTCCTCAGCCTTTACAATGCGATTTATTACCCCGTAGAGCGCGGCCGAATACCGGTCGTAGAACTCGGTCATGGCCGTTTCGTCGCGGGCACGTAATCGGCGGACCAGCGCCGCCTCGGCCGCGGTGGGCGTTGAAATAAGTGGTTCGTCAGGCACGGGTGATAGCGGGTTTAAACATAACGGGTGGGATGCGCCTAATCGTTCGGCAACTACGGGCGAGAATAGCAGGTTGCTAAGGTATGGCCGCCGCCCCGGCTTTCGCCAGCACAACCCAATGGCTGAGTATAGGGTTTTAAGGAGAAAAGGTTTTTCACCAGCGCTCCCTTTGCCGCTATGCCTATCGAATCGCACAACCCTTACACGGGCGAAATCCTGCACCAGTTCCCGGCTTTTTCGGCCGTCGAAATCGAACGAATCTTAGCCGAAGCGCACCAAGCCGCCGCCACTTGGCGCACCACCACGTTTGCCGAGCGGGCCGCCGTGCTGCGCCGCGCGGCCGAGCTGCTGCGCCGCCGCCAGCACGAGCTGGCCCACCTCATGGCCATCGAAATGGGCAAGCCCGTGCGCGACGGCCGTGCCGAGGCCCAGAAGTGCGCCGCCTGCTGCGACTACTACGCCGCCCACGCCGAAGGTTTTTTGGCCGATGAGGAAATCCAGGTTGAGGGTGGGCGCGGCTACCTCAGCTACGCGCCGCTGGGCGTGGTGCTAGCCATTATGCCCTGGAATTTTCCGCTCTGGCAGGTGGTGCGCTTTGCCGCGCCCGCCCTCATGGCTGGCAACGTGGGCCTGCTCAAGCACGCGCCCAACGTGCCGCAGTGCGCCCTGGCGCTCGAAAAGATTCTTCACGACGCGGGCCTGCCGCTCGCCGCCTTCCGCACGCTGCTCATCGAAACCGAGCCGGTAGCCGGCCTGCTCGCCGACGACCGCGTGGCCGCCGCCACCCTCACCGGCTCGGAGCGGGCCGGCGCGGCCGTGGCCGCCGCCGCCGGGCAGCACATCAAGAAAACCGTGCTGGAGCTGGGTGGCTCCGACCCGTTCATCGTGCTGGCCGATGCCGACCTGGCAGCGGCCGCCAAAACCGCCGCCCAGGCCCGGATGATTAACGCCGGCCAGAGCTGCATCGCGGCCAAGCGCTTCATCATTGAAGCACCGATGCACGACGAGTTTGTGCGCTTGCTAAAGGAAAATTTACAAGCCCTGCACTACGGCGACCCGCTCGAAGAAACCACCGACTACGGCCCGCTGGCCCGCCTCGACCTAGCCGAAACGCTAACCCAGCAAGTAAACGACAGCGTGGCGCAAGGGGCCAAAATAGCGCTCGCTGGCGGCCAGCCCGACCCGGCCTCGCCCCGCTTCGACCCAATGATATTGACCAACATCCAGCCCGGCCAGCGGGCTTATACCGAGGAGTTGTTTGGCCCCGTGGCCCTCGTGTTTAGCGCCCAAAATGCCGACGAGGCCGTGCGCCTCGCCAACGACTCGCGCTTTGGCCTGGGCGCAGCGGTGTGGACCAAAAACGTGGCTAAAGCCGAGGCTATGGCCCGGCAGCTGGAAAGCGGGGCGGTATTCATCAACGGCCTGGTGAAGTCGATGAACGAGCTGCCCTTTGGGGGCGTGCAGAAGTCGGGCTACGGGCGCGAGCTTTCGCACCTGGGTATTCGGGAGTTTGTAAATCAGAAATCAGTGTGGATTGGGGAGGAGAAGGTGGCGGAAGAAAAGACGGAATAATAGCTGGCGCGGGCCTGCGGCCCGTGCCAGCTGCTATCAAAGCCCCAGCCCCAACTGCTGCCCCGCGCCGCCCCCAGCCGCGCCCTCCAGCCCCGACAGCGCCACGCCTAGTAGCCGCACGCCCTGCGCGGGCGGCAGCAGCGGGGCTAATAGCTCGTGGCTTACCTGCGTGAACTGCGCCAGCGTGCGCAGGGGCGCCAAGGCCGAGCGGCTGCGCGTGATTTGCCGGAAGTCGTCGTATTTCAGTTTCAGCGTCACGCTGCGGGCCGCCACGCCGAGGCGCTCGGCGCTGGCCCACACGCCGGCCAGCAGCGGCGCAAGGCGCTCGTAAAACTCGGCCGGCTCGGTGAGGCTTTCAAAAAAGGTAGTTTCGGAGCCGATGGACTTGCGCACGCGGTCGGGCTGCACGGGGCGGTGGTCTTCGGCGCGGGCGATGGCGTAGTAGTAGCCGCCGGCCTTGCCAAAATGCTGCCTTAGAAAGGCCTCCGTTTGCTGGCGCAAATCGTGGCCCGTGAAGATGCCCAGCGCCTGCATCCGCGCCGCCGTGGCCGGCCCGATGCCGTGAAACTGCCCCACCGCCAGCCCCTCCACGAAGGCCGCGCCCTCGTGCGGCCGAATCAC
>JAKONR010000303.1 GCA_022701825.1 Hymenobacteraceae bacterium
GCCGTGATGATGCCATCCTGCACCAGCTGAATGCCGCCCTGCGGGCCGGGCAGCCCATCCACACCCACCACCCGCACGCGGTGGCTGATGCCCAGCTGCTTGCACACCTGGTAGGCGCCTAGCGCCAGGCGGTCGTTGTGAGCAAAAATGAGGTTCACCTCGGGGTGCGCGCGCAGCACCGGCGGCAGCGCCCGCAGCACCGACGGCCGCTCCCAGTCGGAAGGCACCTGCGCTACCAGGTGCAGCCCCGGAAACGCCCCCAGCCCCTGCGCGAAGCCCAGGTGCCGGTCGACGGCCGGCGACGAGCCGGCCGCGCCCAGCACTTCCAGCACGTTGCCGCGCTGGTGCAGCAGGCCGGCCGCGTAGCGGCTGGCCATCTGGCCTACCTCCTGGTTGTTGCCGCCCACGTAGGCCGTGTACAGCTTAGAGGTCGTGCGCCGGTCGAGAATCACCACCGGAATACCCCGGTTATATACCTCCTCCACCAGCGGCGTAATCGGCTCAGCCTCATTGGCCGACACGATGAGCAAATCGATGCCTTCACGCAAAAAATCGCGGATGTCCTGCGCCTGCCGGGTGGTGCTGTAGTGGGCGTCCTTCATCTGGAAGCGCACCTGCGGGTAGAAGCTCAGCTCCTTTTGCATCCCGGCCAGCATGGCCAGCCGCCAGGCGTCGCCATTGGTACACTGCGAAAAGCCGATGCGGTAGGCGGGCGGCGCGGGGGCGGCCTGCGCGGGGCAATACGAGCCGGCGGCCACTACCCAGCTCAGCAGCAGCCAGCGGACTATTCGGGCGGCGAGTATCATTTTGCTAAGGTACTCGGTTGAATGTGTTGAGGCCGGGAGTGAGTAGTTACTTATGGAGGTAGCGTAGTTATTACTAACCGTCATGCTGAGCGCAGCGCAGCGGAGTCGAAGCATCTCTATCGCCTCGTTGCTCGCGCCAAGAGTTAGTTCACCGGTAGAGATGCTTCGACTTCGCTACGCTCCACTCAGCATGACGGTCGCATCCCCAACTTCATTCGCCCCACTGCACAACGAGCACAATATTCTTTCTGGCTGATTATCTGAGGAAAATCTGAAGACACCTCTCTTATCGCAACCAAGCCGCTGCCGGGCTATTGTACCTTTGAGGCTGCTACTCAAAGGTATGAATTCGACACGTTCGCAAAACCCGTTTTGGCTGGTTTTGCTGGTAGTGGGCTTATTGGGCCTGCTTTCTCTCTTAAAACCGGGCATGATGGTGGGCGGCGTGGAGCTGCGCCCGGTGCGGCTCTTGGCCGACGTCTTGCGCAAAGACCCTACGGCCCTGGCCCGCCTCGACGCGCCCCCGCCCAATGCCCCGCCCACCGTGGCCCCGGCCGATACCGTAGCCGCCGCTACCGCCGCCCCCGAGCCGGCCGACACCGTGGCCACGCCCGGCACTACCCCGCCCCGGCAGCCCGCCGTGCCCAACCTGGGCGTGCTCGACAGCTTTTTGGCTGCCCTGCGCCAAACCAAAGCCGACGGCAGCCCGGTGCGCATTGCCTACTTCGGCGATTCCATGATTGAGGGTGACCTCATCACCGGCGACCTCCGCAACAGCCTCCAAACCGAGTTTGGCGGCGCGGGCGTGGGCTACGTACCCATCAATTCCATCACGGCCGACTTTCGGAGCACTATCCGCCAGACGTTTTCCAGCGACTGGTACGAGTACAACCTGGTGTCGGACAAGCTACCTAGTAAATGCCCGTTGGGCATCTCGGGGCACACCTTTTTGCCCCGCGAGGTAGCCAGTCGCGACAGCACCGGCATCGTGGCCGATACCAGCTGGGTACAGTATCAGGCTGGGCAAGGCCGGGCCACTACCCGCCGCTTCGCAGAGGCGCGGCTGTTTTACGGCCCCGGCTCGGGCCGCGACGAGGTGCTCGTGACCACCGACCGCCACCGCGTACCGCACACGCTACCCGGCTGCGCCACCGTCAATGAGCTGCTGCTCAAGCCCGGCGTACCGGCCCGCACCATGCGCTTTGCGTTCGCGGCGCACGGGCCGCGCCCGGTCTACGGCGTCAGCTTTGAGAGCCCGCGGGGCGTAGTGCTTGATAATTTTTCGTTTCGGGGCAACAGCGGGCTGGCGCTTACCAAGATTCCGTTCAACCAGCTGGCCGCCTTCGGCAACCTGCTCGATTACCGCCTCATTATCATCCACTACGGCGTCAACGTGGCCTCGGCTAGCTATGCCAGCTACAACTGGTACGAGCGCGGCATGACCCGCGTGGTCGACCGCATGCAGCGCGCCTTCCCCAATGCCAGCATCCTCATCGTGGGCATGAGCGACAAAAGCTCGCGCATTGATGGCGAATTCGTGACCGACCCTAGCGTGCCGCGCCTGTTGGCGGCCCAGCGCCGGCTGGCCGAGCGCAACCACGCCGCGTTTTGGAATTTGTACGAGGCGATGGGCGGCGAAAACTCAATGGTGAAGTGGGTCGAAGAGTCGCCCGCGCTGGCGAACAAGGACTACACCCACGTCAACGGACGGGGCGCGCACCGCATCGCGGGCCTGCTTTTCGACTACCTCATGAAGGAGTACACGCACCCCACGCCGACCGGCGCCCCGGCCCGGGCGGGCCGCCCCGACAGCACCGCCCGCCCGGCCCGCGACTCGGCCGCCGCTACGCGCTAATGCTAGTTGAGACATGAGACGTTAGACATGAGACCTGAGAATTATGACGACAAAAATTTTCATGTCTCATGTCTAACGTCTCGTGTCTAAGTAACTTTCCGGTTATGACGCATGCGATTTTCTACCTGATTCTACTCAGTTTGCTGCTCGCAAACAGCGCCCCGGCCCACGCCCAGCTCGACAGCCTGCAAGCCAAATACCCGTTCCTGAACACCTCGGCCAACCATATTGAGAACGCCACCATCGGCCTCCAGCGCTTTTACCAGCGGCTGCGGCAGGCGCAGCGGCTGCCCGCCGCCCTGCCCGGCAGCCGCGTGAGCGTGGTACATATCGGCGATTCGCACCTGCAAGCCGACGAGTTTTCGGGCCGCGTGCGGCAAGAGTTGCAGCACGCCCACGGCAGCGCCGGGCGCGGGCTGGTTTTTCCGTTCAGCGTGGCCAAAACCAACGGCTCGCCTAGCCTGCGCACTGCCAGCACGAGCGGAAAATGGCGCGCCAAGCGCGTCATTTCGGCCCAGCCCGACAGCACGCTACCGGTGGGTATCAGCGGCATCAGCCTGGCCACGGCCGACTCGGGCGCGGCTTTCACGCTGCGCGTGCCCATGCGGTACTGGGCTGATTATCAATTCAACTACCTGAAGCTGCTGCGCCAGCCCGGCCCAGCGGCCTTCGACTGGCAGGTGCTCAGCGCGCGCGGCCGGGTGCTGGGCACGGTGCCCGGCGCGGGCCGCGGCGTGGCCGATTCGCTGCCGCTCGACTCGCTGCGCAGCCAGCTCACGCTGCGCGCCACCCGCCGCAGCCCCCTGCAAACTAGCGCCGTGCTCTATGGCCTGCTGCTCGAAAACGGCCGCCCCGGCGTGCTCTACCACGCCATCGGCATCAACGGCGCGGCCGTGCGCCACTACAACCGCGCCCCGCTTTTCTTCGCACAAATCCCGCTCTTGCAGCCCGATTTATTCATCATCTCGCTCGGCACCAACGACGCTTTCCACGCCGGCGAGTTTGAGCCCGCGCGCTTCGCGGCGCAGCTCGACACATTAGTATGCCGCCTGCGCCGCCGCGCCCCCCAGGCCGAATTTCTGCTGTGCGCGCCCGCCGACTCGTACCGCGCCCGCCGCTACCGCAACCCCGACCTGAGCCGCCTTTCAGCCGTGCTGCGCGCCTACGCCCAGGCCCACGACCTGGCCTACTGGGACTTCGCGGCCGTGCAGGGCGGCTACGGCAGCATGGGCCGCTGGCGTGCCGCCGGCCTGGCCCTCAACGACTTCGTGCATTTTTCTTCGGCCGGCTACGACCTTCAAGGCCTGCTCCTTTACCTCGCGCTCCAGGATGGACTTTCTGCGTTCCCTACTCGCTGATATTGATTTTGACCGGCTGCTCGGCCAGTTTGCCTACTCGCCCAAGAGCCCGATGATTTTCAACACGGGCTTCTTTCTGCTACTGTTTCTGGGCTTTTTGGGCATTTACCAGCTGCTGCGCGGGCACCACCGGGCGCGGCTGCTCTACGTCACGGCGTTCTCGTTGTTTTTCTACTATAAATCAAGCGGTTGGTACTTCCTGCTGCTGGTTTTCTCGACCATCGTGGAGTACAACTTTGCGCTCTGGATAGCCGACTCGCCCAGCCAAACCAAGCGCAAGCTGCTGCTCACGCTCAGCCTGATTGTCAACCTGGGGATGCTGTTCTACTTCAAGTACACCAACTTCTTTCTCAGTGGCTACCAGGCCCTCACGGGCCAGCCGGTGCCGGTGCTGCACGTGCTGCTGCCGGTGGGCATCTCGTTCTACACCTTCCAGACGCTGAGCTATACGCTCGATGTTTATCGCAACCAAATCAAGCCGTTGCGCAACATCTGGGACTTCGCGTTTTTCGTGTCCTTCTTCCCGCAGCTCGTGGCCGGTCCCATCGTGCGGGCGTCGGATTTCATCCCGCAAATTCCCAAAAAGCCCTTCCTCTCGCGCGAGGACATGGGCCGGGCGGTGGTGCTCATCGCGGCGGGCTTATTCAAGAAAGCCATCATCTCCGACTACATCAGCCTCAACTACGTCGACCGCATTTTTGACATGCCCACCCGCTACAGCGGCATCGAAAACCTGCTCGGCGTGTACGGCTACGCCCTCCAGATTTACTGCGACTTTTCGGGCTACTCCGACATTGCCATCGGCATCGCGCTACTGCTGGGCTACCGCCTGCCACCCAATTTTCTGTCGCCCTACCAGAGCACGAGCATCACCGAGTTTTGGCGGCGCTGGCACATTTCGCTGTCCAGCTGGCTGCGCGACTACCTCTACATCCCGCTGGGCGGCAACCGCAAGGGCGTTTTTCGGCAGTATTTCAACTTGTTTCTGACTATGCTGCTCGGCGGCCTGTGGCACGGCGCGTCGCTCACCTTCGTGCTGTGGGGCGCGCTGCACGGCGCGGCGCTGGCGGTGGACAAGCTGTTCAAGCATATTTTTAAGCCTGGCGATAACTGGTTTACTAAGTTGCTGGGCTGGGTTATCACCTTCCATTTTGTGTGCTTCTGCTGGATATTCTTCCGCGCCGGCTCTTTCGAAATCGCTACCCAGGTTATCCACCAAATCACGCACCAGCTGCGGCCCGATTTGCTGCCGCAGGTGGTGGCCAGTTTCCGCGCCGTGTTTGCGCTCGTGGCGCTGGGCTATTTGCTGCACTTCATCCCCGATGGCTTCACCTTCAACCTCGAAGGCTACATGGGCCAGCGCTCAGTGGTGACGCAGGCCGTAGTCGTGACGGTGGTTATCTGGCTGGTGATTCAGGTGAAATCGGCCGAGATTCAGCCCTTCATATACTTCCAATTCTAGACCGCAGATTCAAACGGATTTTTGGGATTTATACGGATACGCCCAGCTGCGCCGGGCTGACTAGCCGGGCGGATTTATTCTGGGAGACCCCTCGCCATCATTTTGGCGGAAGGCTTTTTCATGGCTTTGTTACTGAGCGTTATCTATAAACGGCACTGTTGCAGTGCGAGCAGCTCCCCTCTCCTTATTTTAGAGAGGGGCCGGGGGTGAGGCACTACGCTTGCAAGAGCTTTTAGGAGCATTACGAAATTAATACGTAATGCAACATAGTTTCAATTATTAGCTAAATCGCACTACATTTGTTCTTCACAAAGGTCGCTCAGGCCTTTCGCATTGTCGAATGAAGGCATTTGTTTCTGCTAATTTCTCAATCCCGTCTTGTACACTACGTTGCGCTGTTCAGCCTACTAACTCGCTTCTAACGCGGGTTTTGGGCTTCTGGTTTTTACTGCTATTACTGGCTACTATGGCTTCGGCGCAGACCCTGGGCAGCATCACGGGCCACGTAGCCGGGCCGGGCGGGCGGGCGCTGGAAGGCATTTCGGTAGTCGAGCAAGCCGGCCAGTTCGCGACGCTCACCGATGCGCAGGGCCGCTTCGCGCTCGATAAATTGCCCCTGGGCACTTACACGCTCATCACCCGCAGCCTGGGGCACCAGGAGGCGCGCCGCACGGTGCTGCTGAGCGCCGACGCGCCCAGCGCCATTGCCGATTTCACGCTGGCTGTCAGCTCCAACGCCATTCAGGAAGTGGAGGTGCTGGGCCGGCAGGAAACGACCTACAAGAGCAACTACAGCCTGGTGGGCACCCGCACCTCGACCGACCTGCTTGACGTGCCGCAGTCCATCTCGACCGTGACCAAGGAGCTGATGGAAGACCGCCAGGCCTACCGCCTCACCGACGTGGTGAAGAACGTGGCCGGCGTGGCCCAATACTCTCACTACGACGACTTTACCATTCGCGGCTTTCGCAACGGCTACGAAAGCGGCTTCCGGCTGCTCAACGGCCTGCGGTCGGGTTTTAGCTACGGCAACGCCTTCACGCAAGCCCCGCTGACCGTAAACCTGGAGCGCGTGGAAGTGCTGAAAGGGCCGGGCGCGGCGCTGTTTGGCGACATCAACCCCGGCGGCACCATCAACATGGTAACCAAAAAGCCGCTGGCCACCGAGCGCAAAGCCGTCACGTTTTCGACCGGCAGCTTCAATACCCTGCGCGCCACGGCCGACTTCACCGGCCCGCTCACCGACCGCCAAAACGTGCTCTACCGCTTCAACGCGGGCTACGAAAAAAGCAACACCTTCCGCGATGTGAACGACACGCGCACGCTGATGCTGGCGCCCACCGTCACGTTTCTGGTCACCGACAAAACCACCCTCAACGCCGAGCTGGTGTACACGCACAGCAACGGCAAACTCGACCGCGGCCTGCCCATCAAGAGCAACGACCTCTTCGCCGTGCCGCGCTCCTTCACCCTGAGCCAGCCCAGCGACTACTTCCGCACGACCACGTACTATCTGAATGCGTCGCTGAATCACAAATTCAACAACTGGCTGTCGTTCAATGCGTCGTATCTGGATTTCACCTATAATGAGAACCTGAGCGAGCACCGCACGCTCAACAGCTACGACAACTCGGACCCCAGCAAGCCGCGCAATTCCATCATGAACCTGCGCTACTTCGACCGCCGCGCCGAGGAGTACACCAAAAACCTGTCGGCCTACTTCGTGGCCAACCGCCACACCGGCTCGTTGGCCCACAAAGTGGTCGTGGGGGCCGATTATATCCGCTTCAACACAGACAAGGAAAGCGCCATGTTTGAGGCCCGGCAGCGGGTAGCGACCAGCGTAACCAACGGCGTGGTGAGCCAGCGCGTGGTGCCGCTGCAATTTGACCTCAACAACCCAAGCTACGAAATCCGCGACCCCAGCACCTACGTGCGCCGCCCGACACCCGCCTTTTTCACCGATTATATCAACTCGATTTACCACACCACGGGCCTGTACGTGCAGGACCAGCTTGAGGTGACGCCCCGCCTGGGCGTACTACTGGGCGCGCGCTACGAGCTCTTTGCCGACGAGCGCGACTACGGCGACGGCCTCACCAACGTACCGCAAACCAGGTTCTTACCTAGGGCCGGCCTCACCTACGCGCTGCGCGACAACCTTAATTACTTCGCCAGCTACAGCGCGGGCTTCCGGCCGCTGCGGCCCGAGCTTATCCGCTTTCCCGAGCGCTACGGGCGCAGCGAGCCCTTCAGTCCCGAAACCAGCTACCAGCTCGAAACAGGTTTTAAGGGCGAGTTTTTTGACCGCGCCTTATTTGCCACCGTGGCCGCCTACCAGATTGAGCGCCGCAACCAGCTCGTGAATACCGGCTCGCTCACAGCCGCCGGGGCGGCTATCTACCGCCAGAACCAGGCCCGCTCGCGCGGCGTGGAAGTCGAGCTGACGGGTAACATCCTGCCCAATTTTAGCCTGAACGCCAACTATGCCTTCAACCATACCGAGGTAACCGAGGCCGACCTGGCCGCCGAACGCGGCCAGCCCCTGGCCAACGCGCCCCAAAACTCGGGCGGCCTGTGGGCCAAGTACACCTTCCTCACGCCCGCCCTGCGCGGCCTGGGCCTGGCCGTGGGCGGCAACTTCGTAACCCGCCGCCGCTTCGAAAACCAGGTGGCGCCCCTCGAAGGCGGCCCCGACCAGTGGGCCTACTGGCCCGGCTACGCCGTGGCCGACGTGGCCCTGTTCTACACCGTCAACCGCTTCAACTTCCACGTGAATATGAACAACTTATTCGACAAGTATTACTTCGTGGGCGGCTACGACTACTTCCGCGCCAGCCCCGGCGCACCGCGCAATTACATGGTCACGCTGGGATATTCTTTTTGACACAGCGCCTCACCCCCCAGCCCCCTCTACAAAAAGGAGAGGAGGAGCCTGGCGATAATTCTTAACTAGGGCTAGAAACTACAACTAAAAACTAGTTCCCCCTCTCCTTTTCGGAAAGGGGGCTAGGGGGGGAGGCGACACGGTCGCACCGCCCCAACCTATCTACCTATGTCTTACATCCTCGAAGCCAAGGACCTGCGCAAGCAGTACCCCGACAAGCTGGCCCTCAAAGGCCTCAACCTCCAGCTCGCGCCCGGCGAGGTATTTTGCCTGCTGGGCCAAAACGGGGCCGGCAAGTCCACGACCATCAACCTCTTCCTGGGCTTCATTGAGCCCACGGCGGGCGCGGCGTTTATCAACGGGCTAGAGGTGGCGAGCAACGCACTTAAAATCAAGCAATACCTAGCGTATATTCCGGAGAACGTGCTGCTCTACCCCCACCTCACGGGGCTCGAAAACCTGTCGCTGCTCAGCAGTCTGGCGGGCTTCAAGTACCGCGAAAGCGAGCTGCGCGACTACCTGGGGCAGGCTGGCCTACCGGCCGAGGCGATGGCGCGCCGCGTGGGCACCTACTCGAAGGGAATGCGCCAGAAAGTGGGCATCGCCAGCGCGGTGGCCAAGCACGCGCAGGTGCTGCTGCTCGACGAGCCCACCTCAGGCCTCGACCCCAAGGCCTCGAACGAGTTTTCGGAACTATTGCGGCAGTTGAGCGGGCAGGGCACGGCCGTGTTTATGGCCACCCACGACATCTTCCGGGCCAAGGAAGTGGGCACCCGCGTGGGCATCATGCGCGAGGGCGAGCTGGTAGACGTGCGCCCCACTACCGCCCTGAATACCAACGAGCTGGAGCAGCTCTACCTTACCTACATGCAGTAGATTATGCTGACGAGCATCGCCCAAAAAGAGTTTATCAGCACCCTGCGCGACCGCCGCTTCGTGGGGCTGAGCCTGCTGGTGCTGGGCCTGCTGCTGGCGGCCACGCTGGTGGGCCGGCGCGGTTACGCGGCCTTGCAGCAAGAGCGCGCGGCCGCCCAACACACCGTGAATGAGCAGTTTGCGCACCAGCCCGGCCGGCACCCGCACCGGGTGGCGCACTACGGCTCGTTCGCGTTTCGGCCCAAGTCAGGCCTGAGCTTTCTCGACGTGGGCATCGACTCCTTCACCGGGGCGGCCGTGTACCTGGAGGCGCACCAGCAAAACAGCGTCAACTTTAGCCCCGCCCAGCAGGCGGGCTCGCTCATCCGGTTTGGCGAGCTCACGGTGGCCTTTGTGCTGCAAGCGCTGGTGCCGCTGCTCATTATTTTCTTGTGTTTCAGCGCCTTTACGGAGGAGCGCGAGACGGGCACGCTGCGCCTGCTGCTGAGCCAGGGCGCGACGATGCGCCAGATAGCCTGGGGCAAAATCCGGGGCTATAGCCAGGCGGTGGCGCTGGTGGTGGGGCCGGCGCTGGGGCTGGCCGCGGCGCTGCTATTCGCGGCGGGCAGCCCGGCCCGTGGGCTCGACCTAGGGCTGCGGCTGGGGCTGTTTGGGCTGGGCTACGCGGCGTATTTTTTTGTGGTAATAGTGGGCGCGGTGGTGGTGTCGGCGCGGCAGCAGCACGCCCGCTCGGCGCTGGTGCTGCTGCTGGGATGCTGGATGCTGGGCTGCGTTATCCTGCCCAAAATCACGGCCAACCTAGGGGCGCATTTCTACCCCGCCACCACCAAGGCCCAGCTCGATGCCGAGGTGCACGCCGAAACCCAGCGCGGCATCGACGGCCACAACCCGCACGACGCGCACGTGGCCGCCATCACGGCCGCGCTGCTGCGCAAGTACCACGTAGCCAGCGAAAAGGAACTACCCGTGAGCGTGAATGGCATAGTGATGGCCGAGGGCGAGGCGTATTCGAGCCGGGTGTACCAGGCGCATTTCGCGGCCCTCAACCGCACCTACGCCCGCCAGAATGCGCTGGCCGACTGGGCCGGCTGGCTCAATCCGTATCAGGCCATCCGGCCGCTGTCGATGGGCCTAGTGGGCTCCGATTTTGCGCACTACGTGCACTTTCAGCAGGCCGCCGAGGCCTACCGCTACCAGCTCGTGCAGCGCCTCAACGGCCTGCAAACCCGCATGGGCTACGGCGACAAAGAGCGCCGCCTGGGCGCGGCCACCTGGCAGAATATCGCCCCGTTTGCCTACCAGGCGCCGCCCGTGGGCTGGGCGCTGCCGGCCCTCCTAGGTCCGGCGCTGGCCCTGCTGGCCTGGGTTATCGGCCTGAGCTGGCTGGGGCTGAAACTGGTGGAAAGGACGCCGCTCTAGACAATTCAGCAACCAGTGAGTGACTTCTTAAAACACGCCCGTCATGCTGAACGCAGCGCAGCGAAGTCGAAGCATCTCTACCGCTTCGTTATCGGCGTCAGGAGTAGTTCCCCTGCCAAGATGCCTCGACTTCGCTGCGCTGCGCTCAGCATGACGGACGGCAGCACAGCAGTTGAAACCTGATTATTAGCTTCATGAGTCAATTTAGCATCCTTTTACACTACGAGTGGCGGCACTTCCGCGCCGCGCGCGGCCTGGTGCTGCTCACGAGCCTGCTGCTGGTGGTGGGCCTCTACGGCATCTACTACGGCACGACGGAGGTGGCGCGCCAGCGCCGGCACCTGGCCGAGCTGCCCGCCCTCACCCGCCACAGCGAGGCCGAGCTCCGGCGCAAGTTTGCCGGGCCCGCCGATGCGGGCGAAATCGGCTACTACCACTACACTTTTGCCCGGCACCAGCCTTCGCCCTGGGCCAGCCTCGCCCTGGGGCAGCGCGACGTAAATCCCTACTACCTCAAGCTGCGGCTGCTGGGCTTGCAGGGCCAGCTCTACGCCTCCGAGAACGTGAACCCGACCAAGGTGCTCAGCGGCAATTTTGACCTGGCCTTCGTGCTGGTGTATCTGTTTCCGCTGCTAATTATCGCCTTGTGCTTTAATATGTTGTCGCACGAGCGCGAGCTGGGCATCTTGCCGCTGCTGCTGGCGCAGCCGCTGCGGCCGGGGGTGCTGGTGGCGGCCAAGCTCACGTTTCGGGGCGGGCTGGTGCTGGGGCTGGCCCTCGGGCTGTCGGCGGTCGGGCTGGCGTGGGCGGGCGTGCCGCTCGATGGCCGGGTGGCGCTGTGGCTGGCGCTGGTGGGGCTGTACTGCCTGTTTTGGCTGGGGGTGGCGCTGGTGGTTGCGGCCTGGCAGCGCAGCTCGGCGGTGAATGCCGTGGCGCTGCTGGGGGCCTGGCTGCTGCTGCTGGTGCTGGTACCGAGCCTGCTGCAAGTGTGCGTGGCGGCGGCCCACCCGGTGCCGCAGGGCCTGGCCCTCACCATGCAGCAGCGCGAGGCCATCCACGGCGGCTGGGACCGCCCCAAAACCGCAACCATGACCCGGTTTTTTGCCCGCTACCCGCAGTACCGCGACACGGCCACCATCCGCGAGCGCTTTGCGTGGCGCTGGTACTATGCCTTTCAGTACCTCGGCGACCAGTCGGTGGCCCCGCTGGCGGCGGCCTACACCCAGGGCCAGCAGCAGCGCCACGCGCTGGTGGCGCACCTAGGGTGGCTTTCGCCCGCCCTCAGCGCCCAAACCAGCCTCAACGCCCTGGCTGGCACCGACCTGCCCGCCCACCTGGCCTTTCAGCGCAGCGCCACCCGCTACCACGATGCGCTGCGGGCGTTTTATTATCCCTTCTTGTTCAAGAAGATACCTTTCACCCACGCCGACTACGCGCGGCTGCCCACGCACGCCTTCGCCAGCCCAGCCGACCTAGGCACGGCTGCGCGTGGGTTGTGGCAATTGCTGGGCGGCGTGGGCGCGGTGTACTTGCTGGGCTGGGCGCTGCTGCGCGGGCGGGCGGTGGCACCCAGGTAGCGGCAGGTTTTTGGCCAGGGTAGCATTGGCCCGCGCGCGCCGTGAGGCAGTCGCATCCGGGCGAGCCCTTCGGGTTGCGCTCGGGTGCGACTGCCTCGCGGCGTGCGCAAGGACGGTGAAGACAACTACACCAGCCCTACTCCTACGCGGACTCGCGGAGCCCGCGCTACAACCGGCCGTAACTTTGCGCCCCTTACCACCAAAAGTTATGCCTAGCAAAGCCACCAAGCTCGCCAACTCTATCCCGCCCGAAGCCCTCCTGAACGTCGAAATTCAAGACATGGTGGCCGAAGGCAAATGCCTGGTTCGCATCAATAACCTCGTCGTTTTTGTTAACCAAGTGGCCCCCGGCGACGTGGTGGACTTGCGCATCAGCAAGGCCCACAAGCGCTTTATGGAGGCCACGCCTACCAAGTACCACAAATACTCGGAGCTGCGCACCACGCCGTTTTGCCAGCATTTTGGCACCTGCGGCGGCTGCAAGTGGCAGCACATCAGCTACGACGCGCAGCTCAACTACAAGCACCAGCAGGTAGAGGACACTTTGCAGCGTATCGGCAAGGTCGAGATTCCCGAAGTGCGCCGCATCCTGGCCTCGCCCGAGCGCAAGTACTACCGCAACAAGCTCGAATACACCTTCAGCTTCATGGGCTGGCTGACGGAAGAACAGATTAAAGACGAAACTGCGCAGTACGACCGCCGCGTGCTGGGCTTCCACACGCCGGGCCGCTTCGACAAGATTATCGACGTGGAGCACTGCCACTTGCAGCCCGAGCCGAGCAACGAAATTCGCCTCTTCATCCGCGACTATGCGCGGGAGCACATGCTGCGCTTCGGCAACATCATCAAGCAAACCGGGCTGCTGCGCAACCTCATCACCCGCACCGCCGAGAGCACCGGCGAAACGATGGTGATTCTGCAATGCTACCGCGAGCACCAAGCCATCGAGCCGCTGCTCGATGCGGTGTACGCGAAGTTTCCACAGATTACGTCGCTCAACTACGTGCTCAACGACAAGGGCAACGAAACCTTCCACGACCTCGAAGTGGTGTGCTACAAAGGCAAGCCCTACATCGAGGAGGAGATGGAAGGCCTGCGCTTCCGCATCGGCCCCAAGTCGTTTTACCAAACCAACTCGGCCGGTGCCTACAACCTCTACAAGGTGGCCCGCGAGTTTGCCGAAATCAAGCCCACCG